>JAZQNT010000067.1:0-7434 GCA_045627505.1 Nocardioides sp. | reverse complement strand
TGTTCAGGCAGATGTGATTTTTTCCTGCCTGCCAACCAGTACCGATGTAGAGCAACTTCTGGAAGATTTACCGCTTAAATCCGGCTCAGTCTGGGTCGACTGTACCAGTGGCGTACCGGATTCAGCGCAAAAACTGGCAGTACAACTGGCTGAACGTGGGGTGATTTTTCTGGATGCACCTGTCAGTGGCCAGACCATTGGTGCTGAAAATGGTACTTTAACTGTGATGGTGGGTGGCAATGTACAGGGTTATGAACATGCTCTCCCTGCGATGCGGGCTTTTGGCAAACTGATCAAGCATGTGGGTGAATCTGGTGCGGGTTTTGCTGTGAACCGGCGGTGCCCAGGCGAAGGGAGCTCGCCGTGGGTGAGCTCGTCGGTCTCGGGATCGGAACGGGGCTCTTCCTGGTGTGGTCAGCCTTCATGCTGCCGCGCCGGGAGGTCGTCCCTCGGCGGCGCTCCCGGGGCCTGCCCGAGCTCCTCGCGCGAGCAGGCCTGGGGCAGGTGCGGGTCGCCAGCGTGGCCGGGCTGTGTGCCGCGCTCGGCTTCCTGGGCTTCGTGACGGTCCTGGTCGTCTCCGCCACGGCCACGGTTGCCCTGGCGTTCGGCCTGATGGCGGCGTACCTCCCCGTGGGGGTGCTCCGGGCTCGCGCTCGACGCCGCCAGGAGGAGTTCGCGCAGGTCTGGCCCGAGGCGGTCGACAACCTGGCGTCGGCCGTGCGCGCCGGCATGTCCTTGCCCGACGCGCTCAGTGGGCTCGCCGTCTCGGGGCCGCCGGCCCTGCGCGAGCCGTTCCGGTTGTTCGCCCTCGACCACCAGGTCACCGGTCGTTTCTCCGAATCCCTGGACCGACTGAAGGACAGGCTGGCTGACCCCGTGGGGGACCGCATGGTGGAAGGCCTCCGGGTCGCCCGGGAGGTGGGTGGCGGTGACCTGGGCCGCCTGCTGCGTAACCTCTCGCACTACCTGCGCGAGGACGCCCGCACCCGTTCCGAACTGCTGGCTCGTCAGGCGTGGACGGTCAGCGGCGCCCGGCTGGCGGTCGCCGCACCGTGGGTGGTGCTGCTGCTGATGTCGTTCCAGTCCGGTGCGGTGACCAGCTACGCCACCGCTGGGGGGACGTTGGTGCTGGCACTCGGGGCGATCGCCTGCTTCGGGGCCTATGCCGCGATGACCAGGATCGGTCGACTGCCGGTCGAGCGCAGGATCCTCGCATGAGTTCCGCGCTGGCTGGAGCGGTGCTCGGCGCCGGGGTCGGGACCGGCTCCCTGCTCGTGGCGCGTCGCGTCGTCGCGTTGCGTCGGGCCCCGCTCGCGTCGCGGGTGGAGCCCTGGATGCGCGACGCCTCACGCGCTCGGCTGGCTCCGGGTGGGAGGTCGCCCGAGTCGCCGGACGCGGGGGTGGCCGCCGCCGTCCACGGGATTTTCGGGCCGCTGCTGCGTTGGGCCGCGGACGTGGTCGAGGCGGTCCTGGGCGGGTCCGCCTCGGTGCGCCGCCGTCTCGAGCGCTCCGCGTCGTCCGTGGACGTGCACGGCTTCCGTGTCGAGCAGGTCCAGTGGGGACTGGCCGGGCTCGCCCTGGCCGCGGCGTGGCAGACGCTGCAGGTGGTCTCTGGTGGCGCTGGGCTGCTCAGCAGCCTGCTGCTGTGCGTCGGCGGCTTCGTCCTGGGCGTGGTCCTGCGTGACCGGCAACTGTCGTCGCGGGCGGACGCCCGGGACCGGGCAGTGGTGGCGGAGTTCCCGGTGGTCGCAGAGCTGTTGGCGCTGGCGGTGGCCTCCGGGGAGGGACCGGTCGCCGCGCTGGACCGGGTGGTGCGGCGCAGTCACGGTGCCCTGTCCGAGGACCTCGCGCGGGTCTTGGCCATGGTGCGGACCGGCACGCCGGTGGCGCGTGCGTTCGAGGAGCTGTCGGCGCGGACGGCGGTGCCGGTGGTGGCGCAGTTCGCCCAGGGGCTGGCCGTCGCTGTCGAGCGGGGCACGCCCCTGGCCGACGTCCTGCACGCCCAGGCCGCCGACGTGCGCGAGGCCGGACGTCGCTCGTTGATCGAGTCCGCGGCGCGTCGAGAGATCTACATGCTCGCCCCGGTGGTCTTCCTCGTGCTCCCGGTGACGGTGGTTTTTGCCTTCTACCCGGGGCTGGTCGGACTGCGCCTCACCGCACCGTGACCCCGCTCGTCCGGAACCGAACCGCGCCTTTCCCCCCGAGGCCTTCCCAGAGACCTTCCCCGGCAACCCGCAGGACAGCAGCACCCGGCAGGAACCGGTCCCAGGACCGCACCGCACCACACCATCTCGGAGGACACATGGACACCACCCAGCACCGCCGCGCCAGCAACAGGAACACCGTCAGCGCCGTCAGCCAGCGCTTGGCGGCACGTGCCGCCATCCGCCTGCAGGGCCGACTGACGGACGAGCGGGGTGACGTCCCCGGGTGGGTGATGATCACCGTGATGAGCGCCGTGCTGGTGGCGGCGCTCACCCGGTTCGTGGAACCGGCGTTGACGTCACTCTTCACGGACGCCGTGGACAGGGTGAAGGGTCAGGGCTGACGGGTGCGGCGCTGCGGAGCGCCCGCGCGATGCTCGCGTCGCTTCGACGAACGCGGGGCGGCCGTCGTGGACTTCGTGCTCGTCCTGGTCCTGCTGGTGCCGATCGTGACCGGAATCCTCCAACTGGCGCTGGTGCTGCACGTGCGCAACACGCTCGCGTCCGCTGCGGCGGAGGGGGCCCGGCAGGCAGCGCTGGCTGGTGCGTCCCCGCAGGAGGGGGTGGCGAAGACGCGCGGGCAGTGGCGGGGAGCGGTCTCGGACGACTTCGTGCGGGACGTCCGGGTCGAGGAGGTCGAGGTCCGGGGCACGCCGGGGTACCGCGTCGTCGTGGACGTCCGGGTGCCCACCCTCGGGTTGGGCGGTCCGGCCGTGGAGTTCAGCGTCAGCGGCAGCGCGGTCCGGGAGCTGCTCCCCGGAGACCGGGCATGACGTGGGCACGAGGACGGGGAGCACGCCGGGCGCGGGTGCGGCGGGGCCGTGGCGAGACCGGCAGCGCGGTCCTCGAATTCGTCTGGCTCGGCACCCTGCTGCTCGTCCCCGTGGTCTGGATCCTGCTGTCGGTCTTCGAGGTGCAGCGAGGTGCGTTCGCCGTGAGCGCGGCGGCCCGCGCCGCCGGGCGGGCGTACGTCCTGGCCCCGGATGCGGCCACCGGTCAGGAGCGCGCGGTGGAGGCGGCCCGGTTCACCCTCGACGACCAAGGAGGTGACGCGATGCCTCTCGACCTTGAAGTCGTCTGCTCGGGCACCACCACGTCGGGCACCCCCACGTCGACCCGGGCCACGCCCTGCCTGGCGCCGGGAACCAGCGTCACCGTGACCGTTCGTTCGGGCGTCCACCTGCCCTTCCTGCCCGACATCCTGCGAGCGGCGGAGTCCGACTTCTCCCTCGAGGCCAGTCACACGCTCCCCGCCGGCAGCTACGTGGAGCGGCCATGACCCGGCCACGGCGGGACCGGGTGCGCGGGGAGTCGGGCCAGGTCTCGCTGCTGATCATCGGGTTCTGCTTCGTGCTGCTCCTCGCGGTGGCGCTGGTGGCCAACACGTCGGCGGCGTTCCTGCAGCGTCAGAACCTCGACTCGATCGCTGACGGCGCGGCGCTGCACGCCGTGGACGCCGGCGTGGGCGGGCTGCACCTCGAGGGCGTCGAGGACGGCCGCCTGTCCGTCGACCCGGACCTCGCCCGGCGCGCGGTGCAGGAGTACCTCACGTCAACCGGGGCCCGGCGGCGGTACCCGGGGTTGGAACACGAGGTGGCCGTCGGGGCCGACGGCGCGGTGCTCGTGCGGGTGGAGGCGCCGCTGGAGTTCCCGCTGCGGATCCCCGGGGCGCCGCGACGCGCCGTGGTGGGGGCCTCCGCCCGCGCCGCGGTCACGGTCCTCGACTGAACCGCCACCGCGGGACCCCGCAGGTGACGACCAGGATGCGAAACGCGGCGCTGCCCGTGGGCACGGAACCGGGCAGTGACGCTCAGGACGGGGTCGGCACCTGGATCGCTGAGCGCACCTCGTCGCTCAGCAGGCGGAAGGCAGGCAGCGCCCGGATCTCCTCCGGGGCCACCTTCGTGGCGCTCTTCGGGTCGGTGAAGACGGCGGCGCGGTCGAGCACCACCCGTCCCGGGCGCGGGCTCATCACCAGGACCCGGGAGCCGAGGAAGACCGCCTCGTCGACGCTGTGGGTGATGAACAGGATGGTGCGGCCGGTGGCCCGCCAGATCGACAGCAACTCGTTCTGCAGCCGCTCCCGGGTGAGTGCGTCGAGCGCCCCGAACGGCTCGTCCATCAGCACCACCTCGGAGTCGTTGGCGAGCACCCGGGCGATCTGGCAACGCTGCTGCATCCCGCCGGAGAGCTCGTAGGGCTTGTGCTCGGCGAAGTCGCCCAACCCGACCAGGTCGAGGTACTTCTCCGCGAGTTCCCGACGCTCGGCCCGGCCCACCCCCCGCAGCTTCGGGCCGAGCTCGACGTTGCGTCGCACGCTGAGCCAGGGGAAGAGGTTGGGCTGCTGGAAGACCACACCCCGGTCGGCGCCGGGCGCGGTGACCTCGCGGCCGTTGACCCGCACCACCCCCTCGCTGGGGAGCAGGAAGCCCGCCACCATCCTCAGCAGGGTGGTCTTGCCGCAGCCCGACGGGCCGGCCAGGGTCACGAACTCGCCCGGCTCGATCGTCAGGTCGACGTGTTCGAGCGCGCCGACGGCGGCACCACCCACGGTGAAGTGGTGCCGCCCGCCGCGGAGCTCGACGCCGTGGCCGGCCCGGTCGGACATCGCGCTCAGCCCTTGCCCGCCGACGCGGCGACGGAGGCATCCACGTGCGCGGCGTACTCGCCCGCGGTGCCGGCCTTGTCGATCTCGCCCTGGTCGGCCAGGAACGTGGCGGTGGTCTGCAGGTCGGAGGCGAACTTCTTGCCCAGGTAGTCGTCGCCGGCCTGCTCCTCGGCCGTCAGGTAGCCGAGGCCCGCGAACTGCTTCTCCGCCGCGGCCGGGTCGATGCCCAGGACCACGGCGACCGACTCGGCCGCGACCTTCGGGTCGTCCTTGAGCAACTTGATCGCGTGGTCCTGGACCTTCGCCCAGGCGGTGAGGAACTCCGGGTTGTCCTTCACGAACGCGGTGGACGCGGTGCCCACGTCGAAGGTCGGGCGGCCCGCCTCGGCGGTGTCCTTGCTGGAGAGGATGCGGGTTCCGCCGTTGGCCAGCAGCTCCGACTGCACCGGGTCCCAGACCCAGACGGCGTCGATCTGGCCGGAGTTCCAGGCGGCCGGCATCTGCTCCGGCGCGAGGTTGATGACCTCCACGTCGCCCGGCTGCAGCCCGGCGTCGGTGAACGCCTGCAGCAGCGAGTAGTGGGCGGTGGAGGAGAACGGGACGGCCACCTTCTTGCCCTTGAGGCCCTTGACGTCCGAGGCCGCGTCGTCCTTGACGATCAGCGACTCGGCGTCACCGATCACGTCGTGGATCCAGATGGTCTGGATGTCGATGTCGCGGTTGAGCGGCGCCGACGCGGACCGGGACGCCGGGGCCGAGCCCATCAGGCCGAGGTCGACCTCGCCGGCGCCGTAGTACTTGATCACGTCGCCGCCCGACGATGCCTGGACCCAGCTGATCTCGGCGTTCGGCAAGCAGGCCTCGAGCAGGCCGAGGTCCTTGACCACGACGTCGCCGTTCGGGATGGCCTGCCACGCGATGCGCGCCTTCGTGGTGACCGAGGCGTCGGCCTCGAAGGGGCACTCGGCGGCCGAGCTGGTCGACGCGTCGTCGTCCGAGCCGCAGGCTGCTGCGACGAGCGCAAGGGTGGCGATCGCGAGTGCGGAGGCCCCCCGCCTCACACGAGTGTTCATGGTGGTTCTCCGTTCTCGTGCGCGGCGCCTCGGTGCGGGCCGCGCATGGATGGTGGGTGCGCCGGTGGGCGCGGTCATGCCTTGCCCCGCCACGGGACCAGGGCGTTCTCCAGGGCCTTCAGCCCCAGGTCGAGGGCGATCGCCGCGAGGCCGATCACGATGATGCAGGCCACCACCAGCTCGGTCTTCAGCTGCTGGCCGGCGAGGAACGCCAGTCCACCGATGCCGGGGGTGCCGTTGAAGATCTCGGCCGCCACCACGGTGGTCCAGGCGAAGCCGGTGGCGACGCGGATGCCGGTCAGCACCTCGGGCGCGGTCGCGGGCAGCGCGACGGTGGTGAGCGTCTGTCGTCGGGACGCGCCCAGGGAGCGCACCGCGTTGAGCTGGTCTTCCTTGATGCCCTGGACGCCGGAGATGGTGGCCATCGCGATCGGCGGGAAGGCGGCCAGGAAGAGCAGCCAGATCTTGGAGCTGTCGCCGATGCCGAACCACACGATCAGCAGACCGATGTAGGCCAGGGGCGGCAGCGAGCGCAGGAAGTGCAGGTACGGGGCGAACAAGGTGCCCAGCCAGGTGGTGCCCATGACCAGGCCCAGGGGGATGCCCACGGCGATGGCCCCCGCGAGTCCGATCCCGATGCGGCGCAGGGATGCCAGCAGGTGCTCCCACATGTAGCTGCCCTGTTCGCCGCGCACGGTCCGGCTGGAGCCCTCGGCGATCGGGTGGTCGGTGTTGGCGCGTACGAACGCGTCCCAGACCGACCCGGGCGAGGGAAGGAACAGCGGCTTGACGAGGTCGGCCGCGGTCACGGCCCACCAGAGGAGGAGCAACAGCGCGAAGAACCCGACGTGCACGGCCCCGCGGACGACGCGCTGGCGGGGGGTGGTGCGGGAGGTCATCGTTGCTGCTCCTGTGGGCCGGCGCGGTCTCCGAGGATCAAACCACAGTAATTCACTGGTATTGCGCTAGTTTGCCCACTCCGGACCACTGGTCCAGACAAGCAGTCCGGTCGTCGTGCCGCCCGGGTGTCCGGTGTGCGGGACGGCAGCGGCCCTCCCGTCACCGCGGAGCGGTGGGGGAGGGCCGTGGCGACGCGGGCGACGGGTCGGGCGAACTCAGGCAATCCCGAGGGCTGCCACCTCTTCGTCGGAGAGGCCGAGCAGCTCGCGGAACACGTAGTCGTTGTCCGCACCCAGGTCGGGTCCGACGTTGCGCACCGGAAGGGACGTCTGGCCCAGCACCGGCACCACGCCCGGGAAGGCCACCTGGCGGATCTCGCCGGCCACCTCCACCGGCAGGGACTGCCGAAAGCGACGAAGTGGTTGTAGTAGTCGCCAAGGGGGTTGTCCTTGTCGCTTTCGTCGTACATCAGGTACCCCCAGTAGTTGATTTCCTCGGATGTCGAGCCGATCATGACGTCGACGTCCTTGGCGAGGTCGCTGGTGGCGAAGGAAGCGAACGGATCGGACGGTACGATGCCGCGCTTATCGTCGCACATCGGACGGTTGTTCATGTCGGCGACGGTCGTGCCGCCCTCGCGCGGCACGAT
>JAZQNT010000066.1:0-4835 GCA_045627505.1 Nocardioides sp. | reverse complement strand
CGGCACGACGTGCAGTTTACGGCACCACGCCGCCGGATCCACGCGACCTCGGCACTCCCGGGACGAGGCCTTCGCCACTCCACCGGCGCCGCCTGTGATCCGGGGCCCCGCGGGCGCGCCTCACGGCTGGGTGAAGCGGGTGACGCCCTGCGCGGTCACGGCCAGGTCCACCCCGCGGTCGTGCGGCTCGGTCGGCACCGGCTGCCCCACCTCGCCCGGGTGCAGCAGCAGCACGGTCAGGGCGCCGGGGCGCACGCGCGTCAGCGCCCGGTCGTAGGAGCCGCCCCCGCGGCCCATCCGGACTCCGGCGGGGGAGGCCGCGACCCCCGGCACCAGGACCACGTCGGCGTGCCCGACCGCCTCGCGCCCCAGCGGCGGGCCTGTGGGTTCGCGCAGGCCGTGCCCGACCTCGTGCAGCTCGTGGAGGCCGGTGTACTCGGACCAGTCGAGGTCGCCGTCGTCGAGCAGGACGGGCAGCAGGACCCTGGCCCCACGGGCATGCAGCGCCGCCAGGACCTCGTCGGTGGCCGGTTCGGTGCCCACCGAGACGTAGGCCGCCACCGTTCCGGCCGAGGCCAGCTCGGGCAGCGCCAGCAGGTGCGCGGTCAGCGCCGCGGCCCGCGCCGCCACGATCTCGCTCGGGACCTCCCGGCGCGCCGCCAGCAGCGACCTGCGCAGGGCGCGCTTGGCCTCCCGGACGGCGTTCGGCGCGTGCGCCGCGTGGTCGTCCGGTGGAGGTGCAGGAGTGAGCTCCGGGCGGTCGATCTTCGATCCTCCTTGCTCGGGACGCGCGCTTTCAGCCTACGATCGGCCAATGGATACATCTGCACGCACCGGGGGGACCGGACTCAGCGCAGCCCGGGAGAAGATGGCGGCGGCGGGCGTCGACGACGTCGCGATCGACACCTTCGCGCACTACTACCGGCTCCTCGAGCACGGCGAGACCGGCATGGTTCCCGAGTCCACCATCGAGCCCGTCGACATGCCGTCGCTGGCCGAGGTGGAGGTCTCCGAGGAGGACGCACTGGAGGGGGTCCGACGGACCGCCGTGATCAAGCTCAACGGGGGCCTGGGCACCTCGATGGGCATGGACCGGGCCAAGTCGTTGCTGTGCGTGCGGCGCGGGCTGTCGTTCCTCGACGTCGCGGTGCGCCAGGTGCTGCACCTGCGTGAGAAGTACGACGCGAGCCTGCCGCTGATCTTCATGAACTCGTTCCGCACCTCCCAGGACACCCTGGACGCGGTGGCGCGCTACACGGACCTGCCGGTCGAGGGCATCCCGCTGCAGTTCCTGCAGAACAAGGAACCCAAGCTCCTGGTCGACGGACTGCGGCCGGTGGCTTGGCCCAAGGACCCCTCGCTCGAGTGGTGCCCGCCGGGCCACGGCGACATCTACACGGCGCTGCTGGGCTCCGGCCTGCTCGACACCCTGATCGAGGCCGGGTACCGCTACGTCTTCGTCTCCAACTCCGACAACCTGGGGGCCATCCCGGACGCCCGCGGTGCTGGCTGGTTCGCCCAGTCCGGCGCGCCGTTCGCGATCGAGGCCGTGCGCCGCACCCCCTCGGACCGCAAGGGCGGGCACTTCGCGCGCCTCAAGTCCGACGGTCGGATCGTGCTGCGTGAGATCGCCCAGACGCTGGAGGAGGACAAGCCCGCCCTGGCCGACCTCTCGCGTCACAAGTTCACCTCCACCAACAACATCTGGTTCGACCTGCACGCGATGAAGGAGACGCTCACGCAGCGTGAGGGCGTCCTCGGCCTGCCGCTGATCCGCAACGTCAAGACCGTCGACCCGGCCGACCCGACCACGCCCCAGGTGGTCCAGATCGAGACCGCGATGGGGGCCGCGATCGAGGTCTTCGACGGCGCGCAGACCATCGAGGTGGGACGCGACCGGTTCATCCCGGTCAAGACCACCAACGACCTCTTGGTGCTCCGCTCGGACGTCTACGACCTGCGTCCGGACTACGTGCTCGAGCAGGTGGCCGACGTGGTTCCGTTCGTCGACATGCAGGGCGACTTCTACAAAGTGGTCGGCGAGTTCGACAAGCGGTTCCCCGAAGGAGCACCCTCCATGAGAGATGCTTCTTCGGTGCGCATCGAGGGTGACTTCACCTTCGGTCGCGGAGTCGTGTTCACCGGTGACGTCGCACTGAAGTCCGCCTCCGCCCAACGGGTCGAGGGCGGAACGGTGCTGGGCGAGGCCGCGGCAAACCAGGACACGACCGGCTGACGGACGTACGCGCGCTGCTGCGCGGTCGAGGGGGACGTCCGAAGAAGCACGACGAACCGCAGGACCGACGCAGATGAGGAAGTGAACGACGTGGCCGGGACCGACGACCTCCTCGGGGTCGACGCATACGTGGAGCGGATCGTGGCGGGGGTGCGTCCCCTGCCCGACTTCCCGCTGCCGCTGATGGACGCCCTCGGCATGGCCGTGGCGGAGGACGTGGTGGCGACCCAGCCGCTGCCGTTCACCGACAACGCGGCCACCGACGGGTACGCCGTGCGCCGGGAGGACGTCGCGGACGCCTCTCCGGAGCATCCCGTGGAGCTGCCGGTGGTGGGTGAGGTGCACCCGGGCCGGGCCGCTCACCTGGCGCTCTCGCCCGGTACCGCGCTGCGGATCGGCGCGGGCGCCCCGCTGCCGTCCGGTGCCGACTGCGTGGTGCCCCTGGCCTCCACCGACGCCGGCGTGGTCCGGGTGGTCATCGAGCGCCCGGAACCGGTCGGCGGGAACGTGCGTCGTGCCGGCGAGGACGTGGCCCAGAGCGACGTGGTGCTCTCGCAGGGGACCGTCCTCGGGCCGCGGCACCTCGGTCTGCTGGCGGCGTTGGGACGCTCCCAGGTGCGTTCGCGGCCTCGTCCCCGGGTGGTGGTCATCTCCACCGGGGCGGAGCTGCGCGACCCGGGCACGCCGCTGACCCACGACTCCGTGCACGACGGCAACTCCTACCTGCTGGCGGCCGCCGCGCGCGCCGCCGGGGCCACCGTCTACCGGGTGGGGATCCTGCCCGACGACGTGCGGCAGTTCTCCGAGGCGCTCAGCGACCAGCTGGTCCGCGCCGACCTGGTGATCACCTCCGGCGGCACCTCCGACGGACGCTACGACGTGGTCCGGGAAGCGCTGGGGCACGCCTCCGGGCTGTCCGCGTTCAACGCGCCCGAGGGGACGGCCCCGGTGTGGTTCGGTCGGGTGGCGATCGCCCCCGGCACCGCGCAGGGGTTCGGACACGTGGGCGAGGACCGGGTGCCGATCTTCTGCCTGCCCGGCGACCCGGTGGCCGCGTACGTGTCCTTCCAGGCCTTCGTCGTGCCGGCCCTGCGCACGATGATGGGCAAGAGCCCGACCCAGCGGCCGACGCGACGGGCCCGGCTGACCCACCGGCTGTCGTCCACCGCAGGCGTGCGGGAGCTGGTGTGCGGCACGTTCGGCTCGGACCGCGGCGGTGTCTTCTTCACGCCCGCGGGACGCCCGGGGGCACAGATGAGCGGTGACCTCGCCGCCTCCAACGCGATGGTCGTGCTGGGTGAGGACGTCGGGGGCGTCTCCGCCGGTGAGATGGTCCAGGTGTGGAACCTGGACGAGGAGTTCTGACCCGTCCACGGCCGCGACCCGTGGCCGCCGGGTGCGCGTACGGGGCAGGATGTGCGCGCAGGAGGGTCGGAGGAGGGGGAGCGCGTGTTCACAGGGGCGTCGAGGCCGTGGCCGGTGGTGCTGCAGGACGCGGAGCTGCTGCTGCGCCCGATCGAGTTCTCCGACCAGGCTGCCTGGACCCAACGCAGGGCGGCCAACGAGGAGTGGCTGCAGCCGTGGGAGGCGACGGTCCCGCCGGGCGGCGGGGAACGTCCCTCCTCCTACCGGGACCTGGTGAAGCGCCTGCACCGCGGGGCGAAGGACGGCACGACGATGCCGTTCGTGATCGAGGTTGCCGGTGAGTTCGCCGGCCAGGTGACGGTGAGCAACGTGGTGCGTGGCTCCGCGCAGTTCGCCTCGATCGGCTACTGGATCGGCCGGGAGTTCGCCGGCCACGGCTACGTGCCGCGCGCGGTGGCGATGGTCGTCGACCACTGCTTCGTCGCCGCCGGGCTGCACCGGATCGAGATCTGCGTGCGCCCCGAGAACTCCAACTCCCTGCGCGTGGTCGAGAAGTTGGGGCTGCACGAGGTGGGGTTCGCGCCCGGCTACCTGCACATCGACGGCGCCTGGCGTGACCACCGGGTGTACGCGATCACGCGGGAGGAGGTGCCCCAGGGCATGGTGGCGAGACTCCGGTCACAGGCTGACGGCACATGAGTCACAGGAGTACTTCTGCGACACACCCGTCCCGTTGGAGGGATGTGCACCGTGGGCACCCTAGGCTCGTCCCGTGGACCCGAGCGCTCTGATCTTCATCGCCCTCGCAGTGGCGTGGGCCGCCTACCTGCTGCCGCAGGCGATCAAGCAGCATGACCGCGTCGAGAGCACCCGCTCGGTCGATCGCTTCTCCGGCCGCGTGCGCGTGCTGGCGCGGCGTGAGCCCACCTCGAGCACAGACGCCCGTCTCGTGGTGCCCGGCCGCCGTGCCGAGGCCCGTGTCGAGGCCCGTGTCGAGGCCCAGGCCGACGGTTCCCCGCGCGCGAGTCAGCGCCCGGCTCCCGCCCCGGTCCGCGCCCTCACCGCCGCGCAGCGTCGCGAGGCGGCCAACCGCGCCGCCCGTCGGCGTCGCACCGTGCTCGGCGTGATCCTGCTGGCCCTGCTGCTCGTCGGTGGTCTGGCCCTGGCCGGGCCCTTCTCGTTCGCCTGGACCGGTGTCCCGGCCAGCGTCCTGGTGGCCTGGCTGGTCGCCTGC
>JAZQNT010000065.1:0-4370 GCA_045627505.1 Nocardioides sp. | reverse complement strand
GGTCTGCCCGTTTGGGGGGTGGTTCCCTATTTTGGGTATCGCAGCAGCCGTGGAGTGGATTTCATGGGGACATCCACCCACAAAGAGTGATCTTGGGGAGAACACATGTGGGTCGAGGACTGGAGTGCCAAGGCGGCGTGCAAGGACGCCGCGCCCGACCAGCTGTTCGTCCGCGGTGCGGAGCAGAACAAGGCCAAGCAGCTCTGCAGCGGATGCAGCGTCCGGACCGAGTGCCTGGCCGAGGCCCTGGACAACCAGATCGAGTGGGGCGTGTGGGGCGGCATGACCGAGCGTGAGCGCCGGGCCCTCCTGCGCCGTCGCCCCGGAGCCTCCTGGCGCACCGTCCTGGAGACCGCCCGACAGGAGCACGGTCGGGTGGACGTCTCCGGCTCCCGCATCGCCGGAGTCTGACGACCACGTCATCAACCACCTGCGCAGCCCCCGACGCCAGTGGTCGGGGGCTGTTCGCATTTCCGCCAGCCGGGGGCCCGGTCCGGACGGTTCCCGGACCAGCCCCGCGTCAGGACGGGGTCAGCAGGTCCCCGACCGCGCGCAGGCCGTCGAGGTCGTGGACGTCGGTGGCCAGGGCGCGCACGGTGACGACCGGCACCTGGGGGTGCGCGGCACTGAACCGCTGGACGAGTCGCTGCTGGGTGGCACCGGCCCGGGCCCGTTCGGCCTGCAGGCGGAGCAGTCCGGCGGCCGACTTCCCCTGCAACTTCGCTGCCGCGGCGCTCGCCTCGTCCGCAGCCAGGTCGGGCAGCGGGACGTGCGCCGTGCGGTTGACCACCAGCCCGGCGAGCGGCATGGCGTCCTCGGCCAACCGGTCCACGAAGTACGCCGCCTCACGCAGGGCGTCCGGCTCCGGGGTGGCCACCACCACGAACCGGGTCCGCTGGTCCTTGAGCAGTGCGTAGGTCTGCTCGGCGCGCACCCGGAAACCGCCGAACAGGGTGTCGAAGGCCGCCACGAAGATCTGCAGGTCGCTGAGCAGCTGCGTGCCCAGCACCTTGGTGATCGCCGAGGTCACCACCCCGAAGCCCGCGCTCAACAGCTTGGCCGGGCCTTTCGCCGGGGCCAGCATCAGCTTGATGAAACGGCCATCGAGGAACGAGGAAAGCCGCTCGGGGGCGTCGAGGAAGTCGAGCGCCGAGCGCGAGGGTGGGGTGTCGACGACCACCAGGTCGTAGGAGCCGTCGCGCTGGGCGTCGCGGTGCACCTGGCCCAGCTTCTCCATCGCCATGTACTCCTGGGTCCCGGCGAAGGAGCTGGACAGGGCGACGTAGAACGGGTTCTCCAAGATCGCCCGGGCCTTCTCCTCCGACGCCTGGCTGAGTACCACCTCGTCGAAGGTGCGCTTCATGTCGAGCATCATCGCGTCGAGGGAGCCGGTGCCGGCCACGCCCGCCACCGGACGGGGGGTGTTGTCCAGGGTCTCGATCCCCATCGACTGGGCCAGCCGGCGGGCCGGGTCGATGGTCAGCACGACCACCTTGCGTCCGCGCTCTGCGGCGCGCAGGGCGAGGGCGGCCGCAGTGGTGGTCTTGCCCACCCCGCCCGAACCGCAGCAGACGATGATCTCGACGCCGCGGTCGTCGAGCACGGCGTCGACATCCCACGCCTTGGCGGACGTGGGTCGTGCCGCGAGGGGGCCCACCCTGGTGCGCGACTTCATGCGCGGTCCCTGTCCTCGGGGCGGTGCCCGGTCAGGCCCTGCTCGACCAGGTCGGCGGCCAACTCGTAGAGGCCGCCCAGGTCGACCCCGGCGCTGGCCTCCGGCTGGTCGGGGGCCGAGAGCAGTGGCAGCTCCACGTACGGGTGCCCGGTGTCGGAGACGAGCGCCCGTTGCGCCTCCTGCAGCGCGATCCTGGCCGCGTGCTCGCTGCCGAGGTCGAGCAGCGCCTGCACGGTGTCGCGCGAGGAGAGGTCCACCTCGTCGAGCTCGGTCGCGAGCTGGATCCGGTCGAGCCCACGGGTTCGGGCCTGTTCCATCTCCTCGGGCCCCAGCGCGGGCGCGCCGACCCGGTTGGCGATCACCGCGCCCACGGGCAGCTCGGTCGCCTCGAGCTCGGCGATCGCGTCCAGGGTCTCCTGGACCGGCATCTCCTCCAGCAGGGTGACCACGTGCACCCGGGTCTCGGGGGAGCGGAACAGGGTCATCACCTTGTCGGCCTGGGCGCGGATCGGCCCCACCTTGGCCAGCCCTGCGAGCTCGCCGTTGACGTTGAGGAACTGGGTGATCCGTCCGGTGGGCGGGGCGTCGAGCACCACCGCGTCGTAGGCCGCGGCGTGCTTGTTGCGGGAGTTGCGCCGGACCGCCTCGTAGACCTTGCCGGTGAGCAGCACGTCACCCACCCCGGGCGCCACGGTGGTGGCGAACTCGAGCACCCCGAACTTCTCCAGCGCCCGGCCCGCCCGGCCGAGGCGGTAGTACATGGCCAGGTACTCCAGGAGTGCGGACTCCTTGTCGATGTGCAGCGCGTGCACCGTGCCGGCGCGGCCCTCGGAGTCGGGCAGGCCGGTGGCGATCCGGGTCTCGGCGTAGGGCAGCGGGTCGACGTCGAACATCCGGGAGATGCCCTGGCGTCCCTCCACCTCGCAGAGCAGCACCTGTCGACCGTCGGAGGCGAGGGCGAGCGCGAGCGCCGCGGCCACCGTCGACTTGCCGGTGCCGCCCTTGCCGGTGACGACGTGCAGGGCCACGTCGCGGAAGGTGTTGGCTGGGCTCACGCGGTCGACCTTAGGGGAGGTCGGGGCCGCCCGACAGGGGGTGGACGCGGTGGTGCCGGTCACGTCGCCGGGACGTCCGGTTCAGGCGCGTTGCTGCAGGGCCTGCGACAGCGCGTGCGCCTCTCGCAGCAGCAGGGGGCCCAGCTCGCGTCGGCGCGCGGGGGTGAAGCGGTGCTCGATCCCGGTGAGGCTCAGCGCCCAGCGCGGGTTCTCCTCGGCGTCGAAGACCGCTGCCGCCATGCCCCACGAACCCTCGACGATCAGCCCGGGGTTGAGCGCCCAGCCGGTCAGGCGGGTGGTCTCGAGGCGACGGCGCAGCGGACCCGACGCGTGCTCCTCGCCGTAGCCGGAGAGGTCGAGGCGGGCGAGGAGTTCCTCGACCTCGCGGTCGGGCAGGAAGGCGAGCAGGGCCAGGCCGGCCGAGGCGACCCCGAGCGGGAACCGGATGCCCTCGTGCAGGACGTGCGAGCGGATCGGGAAGCTGCCGTCCTCGCGGACCAGGCAGACCGACTCGTCGCCGCGGCGCACCGAGAGGAACGCGCTCTCCCCGCTGACCTGGCTCAGGCGTCGCACGAACGGTCGTGCCACCGAGGTGACGTCGTAGCGCTGGGACGCCGCGTTGCCCAGCAGGAACAGCTCGGGGCCCAGCACCCAGGCGCCGTGCTCGTCCCGCTCGGCCAGGCCGGTCTCGGCCAGGCTGGTCAGCAGTCGGTGGACGGTGGGTCGGGCCAGTCCGCAGGCCCGGGCCGCGGCCGAGGTGCTGACGCCGGCGGGCTCCCCGTCGGAGAGCACGCGCAGCAGCGCCGCCACCCGCCCGACGACGTCGACCGGCGCGCTCGCCCCGGCAGACAGCTGGGCCTGGGGCGGGGGCGGGGTCCGGGTGGCCGGTCGGGCGGGTGGTCGCGCGGGTGGTCGGGGAGGGGCGTTCACTCAGTGGACGATACCGTCCACTGCTTTCCGGCAGACGAGTGATTCGCCTCCGACCCCGCCGAAGCGCTGGCACCGCGAACGTGTCGGGGGTGCAATGCACGCTGACAGACGTGCACCCGCAGGAGCCCTCGGGTGCGGAATTTCCAGGAGGTCCTGATGGACAAGGTGGTGGCCAGCGCCGCCGAGGCGGTCGCAGACATCCCGAGCGGTGCGACTCTCTCGGTCGGTGGATTCGGTCTGTGCGGCATTCCGTCGGTGCTCATCGACGCGCTGCTCGAGGCCGGCGTGACCGACATCGAGGCGTACTCGAACAACTGCGGCGTCGACGACTGGGGGCTGGGCAAGCTCCTGGTCGAGAAGCGCATCCGCCGCATGGTCTCGTCCTACGTGGGCGAGAACAAGGAGTTCGCGCGCCAGTACCTCTCCGGCGAGCTCGAGGTCGAGCTGACCCCGCAGGGCACGCTCGCCGCCCTTCCATCTTTACAGCCTGGCAGTTGGTTTCTTTCATTATGCGTCCGGCATTCATCACTGCGTCGTACACAGACCCTTGATAAGACATAAATGGCATGTCGATAACGACGAATGTATCACCGGCACCGCGACAAACAGCCTTACCATGGTGTATCATATCATCAACTGTCACAGCAAGGGTATTCTCATACCCCAGAATGACATTGCCGAGAGAGTCACCTACGAGAATCATGTCGATT
>JAZQNT010000064.1:0-7548 GCA_045627505.1 Nocardioides sp. | reverse complement strand
GTTATGAAAAAGTTTTTGTTATTATTTGCGATTGTATCGCTAATGATTTTTTCGGGTTGTAATTTGAAACCCGAATCAGCGAATGAGTCGACAATTATTATAAATAGGTCACCCGCCGCCCCCTCCCCCGGGCCCACGGGTGGGGGGGGCCGACCACCACCACCAGGTCGTCGACACCCACTTGGCGACTGCTCAGGCCCGTCGGCGCGCCCGGGCCCTCGACGAAGCCCAGGTCGACCGCACCGGAGGCGACCAGCTCGACCACGCGGGCGGAGTTGGCCGCCGTCATGGTCAGCTCCGGGGCCGGGCGCCCCAGGGCGAGGTCCCGCGACCGCAGCGCGACCATCCAGGCAGGCAGCATGTGCTCGGCGATGGTCAGGCTGGCGGCGACGTCCAGGTGCGCGCGGCGCTCGCGACGCAGCGAGGCGATGCCGGCGTCCAGCTCCTCGGCGGCGTGCACCACCCGGCTGGCCCACTGCGCGACCCGGCTGCCGGTGTCGGTGAGCTCGGACCCATGACGCGAGCGCACGAGCAGCGGCTCGCCGACCAGGGACTCCATGGTCCGCACCCGCGAGGAGGCCGCCTGCTGGGTGATCCCCAGCTCCGCGGCAGCCGCACCGAGTGATCCACATCTCTCCACGGCGAGCAGCAGCTCGAGCGAACGCAGTTCTGGGACGTGGGCACCGAGCATGTCACAAGGCTATCTTGTGATATCCCAATCACATCGACTTTGTGGTGATTGGACCCACCCCGGAGAATGGGAGGTATGACTCTCCGTGTTGCCGTCGTCGGAGCGGGTCCCGCCGGGATCTACGCTGCCGACATCCTGACCAAGTCCGACGTCGACGTCTCCGTCGACCTCTTCGAGCGCCTCCCCGCGCCGTTCGGCCTCGTGCGCTACGGCGTGGCCCCGGACCACCCGCGGATCAAGGAGATCATCAAGGCACTGCAGCGCATCCTCGTCAAGCCCGAGGTCCGCTTCGTCGGCAACGTCGACTTCGGCACCGACATCAAGCTCGAGGACCTCAACGAGTTCTACGACGCCGTGATCTTCTCCACCGGCGCCATGGCCGACCGCGACCTGCGCATCCCCGGCGAGGACCTCAAGCGCTCCTACGGCGCCGCCGACTTCGTCTCCTGGTACGACTCGCACCCCGACGTCCCCCAGAGCTGGGACTTCGGCGACGGCACCCACGCCGCCGTGATCGGCGTCGGCAACGTCGCCCTCGACGTGGCCCGCGTGCTCGCCAAGACCGGCGACGAGATGCTGGTGACCGACATCCCGGCCCAGGTCCACGCCGGCCTGAAGTCGAAGAAGATCACCGACGTGCACGTCTTCGCCCGCCGTGGCCCGGCGTACGCGAAGTTCTCCCCGATGGAGCTGCGCGAGCTCAACCACTCGCCCAACGTCGAGGTCATCGTCCACCCCGAGGGCTTCGAGGTCGACGACCACTCGATGGAGCACATCTCCAAGCACAAGACGCACAAGCTGGTGCTCGACATCCTCGCCAACTGGGTCGGCCGCGACCCCGAGGGCAAGCCGCACCGCATCCACCTGCACTTCATGGAGGCCCCGACCGAGATCCTCGGCGAGGACGGCGAGGTCGTCGGCCTGCGCACCGAGCGCACCGAGCTCGTGGGCGACGGCTCGGTGCGCGGCACCGGCCAGTTCACCGACTGGCCCGTGCAGTCGGTCTACCGCGCAGTGGGCTACGCCTCCTCCCCGCTCCCGGGCCTGCCGTTCGACGAGCGCGCCCTGGTGATCCCCAACGACGGTGGCCGCGTGCTGGGCCTCGACGGCGAGCAGCTGCCCGGCGTCTTCGTCACCGGTTGGGTCAAGCGTGGCCCGGTGGGCCTCATCGGCCACACCAAGTCGGACGCCGCCGAGACCGTCGGCCACGTGCTGGAGACCGCCACCGAGACCGCCACCGCCCGCGAGACCGCCGACGTGGACGCCTTCCTGCGCGAGCGTGGCATCGACTTCATCAGCATCACCGACTGGGAGAAGATCGACGCCACGGAGATCGCCCTGGGCGAGGAGCAGGACCGCCTGCGCGTCAAGCTCCCCACCCGCGAGGACATGATCGGCGCCGCCCGCGCCTGATCCCTCCGGATCCGCCCGCCTGCGCCCGGGCGCACGCAGCAGAGTCACAGAAGGGCCCCGTCCACCCGGACGGGGCCCTTCGGCGTCCCTGCGGCTCCCGCGCGGCGCCACTCAGGCGGCGAGCAACACCGGGCGACGGCGCCGCCCCAGCAGCCTCCACGCCGCCAGCACGCCGAGGCTGCAGCACCCGACCTCCAGCGCGACCTCGGTCAGCACCACGGGAGCCGCGGTGGCGTAGTCGAACGCCCGGGCGAACCGCATCGTCGGCCAGATGCTCACCGCGCCGCTGCCGAGCAGACCCGCGGCCAGGGCCACCACCGTGCGCCGGTCGCCGACCTCGCGTGGGAACGTGGAACTCGCCGCCGCCACGGCGCAGGCCAAGCAGACCGCGGCGGTCAGGGCGTGCAGCGCGAGCGCCACCGGGGCCTCACGCTCGGGCGTCATCCACCCCTGCGCGAAGAGCCGCGATGCCATCGGGTAGACGAGAAAGAGCGAGAGCGCGAAGCCCACCGCCGCCCCCGCGGTCAGGACCGCGACCAGCCGGCCCGGGGTGAACCGCCAGGCCGGCCGCCAGAACCGCACCGAGTGCGCCACCTGGCTGGCCGAGGCGACCGTCCGAGCGAAGTCGGCCGGGTGCTCGGCGACGAGGTCCTTCACCGTGGCACCGTCCCGCAGCGCCTGCCGCAGGTCGTCCGTCAGCTCGCTCAACAACCTGGCCCGCTCCGGGGGACGCACCCCGACGGCGACCCACCAGTCCTCGACCCGCTGCACCCACGCCACCAGGCGTGCATCATCGAACTCCTCAGCGTGCATTCGTCCCCACCGTCCTTCCGGTTCGCGATGCCAGCACGGCGTTCGCGGTCTGCGTCGTCTGGTTCCACTGCTCCACCCACACCTCGAGCGCGGCCCGACCCGCGTCGTTGAGCACCAGCACGTTGCGGGACGGCCCCGACTCCCCCTGCTCAAGGCGCTGGTCGACCAGCCCCTGCTTCCGCAGGCGGGTGACCAGCGGGTAGATGCTGCCGTAACTGGCGTTCTCGAAGCCGGCGTCGCGCAGCGACTGCACCAGCCCGTAGGCGTGCTGGGCACCGACGTCAAGCAGGGCGAGCACGCACATCTCGAGGACCCCGTGCATCATGCGGGACTCCCGTGGAGCTGACTTCTCGGCTGTCATGCATCACAAGGTACTTGGTATTGCAAGATAGTCAAGGGAACACGCGCACACGCGTCCCGACCAGGGCGGAACTCCTTCGTCACCACGGGCGGGGCTTGCCCCTCACCCACTTGCGCGGTAGACGAGGAGCGTGCCGACGCGACTTCGCGTCACCCCCAACAGGACGGTTCCGGGCAGTCCCACCAAGGAGGTCCCGTGAAGAAGAGGCTCTACGTCGACATGGACGGCACCCTGGTGGACTACCGCAGGCGACTGGCGGGCGTCGCACCAGAGGTCACTCGACAGTTCGGCGACCACGCGGACCAGATCCCAGGGCTGTACGCCTTGATGCCGCCGATGCCGGGAGCGCTCGAGGCGTTCACCGAGCTCGCGGGGCTCTTCGACGCGTACGTGCTGTCCACCGCCCCGTGGAGCAATCCCTCCGCATGGACCGACAAGCTCATCTGGGTGCAGCTGCACTTCGGGAAGGGGGCAGACTCGCCCGCATACAAACGCCTGGTCCTCTCGCACCACAAGAACCTCCAGCGCGGAGACTTCCTCGTCGACGACCGTCCGGACCTGCACGGAGTCGGCGCGTTCCCCGGCGAGGTCCTGCACTTCGGGTCCGAACGCTTCCCCGACTGGCCACATGTGATGCCCTACCTGCGCGCACGGGCCTGACCCCGGCCCCCGGCCCCCGGTCCGGAGTCAGGCCAGGTCGAAGCGGTCCAGCTCCATCACCTTGACCCACACCGCGACGAAGTCCTCGACGAAGCGGACCAAGGCATCGTCGCCCGCGTACACCTCGGCCAGGGCCCGCAACTCGGAGTGGTGGCCGAAGACCAGGTCGACCAAGGAGGCCGACCACCACTCCTCTCCCGTCTCGCGGGAGCGACCCACGTAGACCCCGTCGCCCTCCCCCAGCTCCCAGACCGTGCCCATGTCCAGCAGGTTGCTGAAGAAGTCGTTGCTCAGCACCCCCACCTGGTCGGTGAGAACGCCGTGGTTCGAACCGCCCTGGTTGGTCCCGAGCACCCGCATGCCCCCCAGGAGCACCGTCATCTCGGGGGGCGACAACGAGAGCTTGTAGGCCTGGTCGACCATCAGCACGTCCGGGGGGACCTGGTCGCCGGGGCGCGCATGGTTGCGGAAGGCGTCCGCGCGGGGCTCCAACACCTCGAACGACTCCTCGTCGGTCTCCTCCTGGGTGGCGTCAGTGCGTCCCGGACGGAACGGCACCTCCACCTGGATGCCGCCGTCCCGTGCGGCCTTCTCCACCGCGGCGCCACCGGCCAGGACGATGAGGTCGGCCAGCGAGATCTCGGCGCCGTCCTGGGCGGCGTTGAACTCCTGCTGGATCCGCTCCAGCGTGCCGAGCACGTCGGCCAGCACCGCTGGATCGTTCACCTCCCAGTCCTTCTGCGGGGAGAGCCGGATCCGGGCACCGTTGGCGCCGCCCCGGTAGTCGGTGCGCCGGAAGGTGGACGCCGAGCCCCACGCGACCCGGACCAGTTCACCGACCCCGAGCCCGGACGCCAGCACCGCCTCCTTGAGTGCGGCGACCTGCGCGGCGTCGACCAGCGGCTGCTGCGCCGGCGGTACCGGGTCCTGCCAGAGCTGGGGCTCCGGCACCCAGGGCCCCAGGTAGCGGGTGACCGGACCCATGTCGCGGTGGAGCAACTTGTACCAGGCCTTCGCGAACGCCTCGGTGAACTCGTCGGGGTGGGCGTGGAAGTGGCGCGAGATCTTCTCGTACTCAGGGTCGAAGCGCAGGGCCAGGTCGGAGGTGAGCATCCGGGGCTCGCGGCGGGTGGAGGGGTCATGGGCCATCGGGACCAGGCCTGCCCCCGCGCCCTTCGTCGGCCGCCACTGCTTGGCCCCGGCCGGGGAGTCGAAGAGCTCCCACTCGTAGCTGAAGAGGATGTGGAAGAACTCGTTGTCCCAGCGCGTCGGGTGGTAGGTCCAGGTGACCTCCAGCCCCGAGGTGATGGTGTCGTCCCCCTTTCCGGTCCCGTAGCTGTTCTTCCAGCCCAGACCCTGCTGCTCCGGCGGAGCCGCCTCCGGCTCGGGACCGACGGCGTCCGCCGGACCAGCGCCGTGGGTCTTGCCGAAGGTGTGGCCCCCGGCGATCAGGGCCACCGTCTCGTAGTCGTTCATCCCCATCCTGCGGAACGTCTCGCGGACGTCACGGGCCGAGGCCAACGGGTCGGGGTTGCCGTTCGGCCCCTCGGGGTTGACGTAGATCAGCCCCATCTGGACCGCCCCCAGCGGCTCGGCCAGGGCTCGCTCAGTGCTGTACCGCTCGTCGCCCAGCCAGGTGTCCTCCGGCCCCCAGAAGATCTCCTCGGCCTCCCAGACGTCCTCGCGCCCGAATCCGAAGCCGAAGCTGGGCAGCCCCATGTCCTCCACGGCCACCTGGCCGGCGTAGACGATCAGGTCGGCCCACGAGATCTGCTGGCCGTACTTCTTCTTCACCGGCCACAGCAGCCGACGGGCCTTGTCCAGGCTGACGTTGTCGGGCCACGAGTTGAGCGGGGCGAAGCGCTGCTGCCCCCTTCCGCCACCGCCGCGACCGTCGTAGATGCGGTACGTGCCCGCGGCGTGCCAACTCATCCGGATGAACAGGCCTCCGTAGTGGCCGAAGTCTGCCGGCCACCAGTCCTGGGAGTCGTGCATCACCGCCACCACGTCGGCGCGGAGGGCGTCCACGTCCAGCTGGGCGAATGCCTCCGCGTAGTCGAAGTCGGGCCGGAGCGGGTCGGAGACGGGTGCGTTGGCACGCAACACCGAGAGGTCGACCTGGTTGGGCCACCAGTCCCGGTTGCCTCGGGGACGGGTTCCCTTGGGCTGCGGAGAGGGGATCGCCGGGTTCTCGCTCTCGCTCCCCTCCGCGCGGGCCGAGTCCGGCATGACCGGGCAGCCGGCCTCGGCCTTGCGGTCAGATCCCTGCGCGTCGGTGGGGTTCTCGGGCTGGTTGCTCATGCTTCCTCCGGATGCGTGCGACTGGTGCTGGCTGCGGCGCGCCAGGTCAGGCTGACTCGGGCGTGGGCTTCGGTTTCGCCGGGTGTCGGGCCCTCGGCCCGGCGCTGGGCCCGGCACTGGGCCCGGCGCTGGCCTGCGGGCTGATCTGGGGGCTGGTCCCGGTGGCGGACGCACCGAGGTCCGCCTCGCTCCCCAGTGCTTCCTGGCAGGAGGGGCAGGTCCCCCAGTAGACGACCTCGGCCTCGTCCACCACGAAGCCGTGGTCGTCCGAGGCGACCAGGCACGGGGACTCGCCCACGGCGCAGTCGACGTTCTGGATCATCCCGCACGAGCGGCACACCACGTGGTGGTGGTTGTCGCCGGTGCGGGCCTCGTAGCGCGCGGTGGCGCCAGCGGGCTGGATGCGGCGCAGCAGGCCCGCCTCGGTCAGGGCCCTCAGCACGTCGTACACGGCCTGGTGGGACACGGTGCCCAGCTCGGCGCGCACCCGCTGGATCACCGCATCGGTGTCGAGGTGGGGCTCCGCCCCCACGGCCGCGAGCACCGCCAGGCGCGGGCGGGTGACCCGCAGCGACGCAGCGCGCAGCAGGGAGCCGTAGTCCGAGGTGCCCTTCGCCGGGGCGCCGTTGGTCTCACCCATGTCTCCAACCTCTCGCCTTTCCTTGAACGAGTCAAGGCTTGGTGCTGACGGCCGTCGAGCGTCGTCCCCCATTCGGGGGGTCTCGGGGTTCGGAGCGCCGGTTCACCCAATCGTGAGCGCGCCGATCCGTTGACCCAGGCGTCCGGTTCCCTACGGTCGGGACCGGCACCGGCTGTCCGGTCGGTCCCTACCCATCTCGGAAGGCAAGAACGCATGCACATGCTCAAGAAGGCTGCCCTCGGCGCCAGCGCGACCCTCATGACCGTCGGCGGCTCCCTCATTGCGCTGCCCACGGCTCACGCCGCTGTCGCCCCGGTGAACTCGATCACCGCCACCCGCACCGCGGCCGGCACCTGCACGGTCAAGTGGACCGACGGCCGCAGCAACGTCTTCTTCGTGATCAAGGAGACCGACCTCGCCACCGGAGCGGTGCGCGACGCGGTGTACGACGGCAGCGTCCGCAAGACCTCGTTCACGTTCCGCAACGGCACCCACCGCTTCCGCTACGCGATCCAAGTCGGATCGTAGCCATGTCGTTCTGTGAGCCAAGGAGTTGTCCCTCTCTATTGTCTTCCTAAGACCGCTTGGCCTCCGACTTGTACGACGGCAGCGTCCGCAAGACCTCGTTCACGTTCCGCAACGGCACCCACCGCTTCCGCTACGCGATCC
>JAZQNT010000063.1:0-5032 GCA_045627505.1 Nocardioides sp. | reverse complement strand
TGCTCGGCGGCTACTGCCTCTCCGAGGCACACGCCGGCTCCGACCCCGCCGCCATGCGCACCACCGCGCGCCGCGACGGCGACCACTACGTGCTCAACGGCGCCAAGGCGTGGACGACCCACGGCGGCCAGGCCGACTTCTACACCGTGATGGCGCGCACCGGCGACGGGCGTGACATCTCCTGCTTCCTGGTCCCCGGCGACGCGCCCGGACTGACCGCCGACCATCCGGAGAGGAAGATGGGCCTCACCGGGTCCGCCACCGCCACCATGCTGTTCACCGACGTGGTCGTGCCCGCGGAGCGTCGGATCGGCGAGGAGGGCGACGGACTCCGGATCGCGCTCGCCGGCCTCGACTCCGGACGCCTGGGGATCGCCGCCGTCGCCACTGGGTTGGCGCAGGGAGCCCTCGACCAGGCCGTGGCGTACGCCCAGCAGCGCGAGACCTTCGGCGAACGGATCATCGACCACCAGGGCCTGGCCTTCCTGCTCGCCGACATGGAGGCGGCCGTGCACAGCGCCCGGGCCACCACCCTGCACGCGGCCCGCCTCAAGGACGCCGGACTCCCGTTCACCCGCGAGGCGAGCATCGCCAAGCTCCTCGCCACCGACAACGCGATGAAGGTGACCACCGACGCCGTGCAGGTGTTCGGCGGCTACGGCTACACCCGCGACTTCCCGGTCGAGCGCTACATGCGCGAGGCGAAGGTGATGCAGATCTTCGAGGGCACCAACCAGATCCAGCGGATGGTGATCAGCCGCTCCCTGGACCGCTCCCCCGACGGCGAGATCACCCGCCCCTGACCGTCCGACGCCCGCAGCCCAGCGCCCAGCACGCCAGCGCCCAGCACATCCGCCCAGCAGCCCAACACGTCGAGCAGAAGAGGAACACCATGCAGGTCAACGACACCGCCGCGATCGTCACCGGAGGAGCCTCCGGACTCGGTGCCGCCACCGCCGAGGCACTCGCCAAGAAGGGCGCGAGGGTCTTCGCGTTCGACCTCGCCAGCGCGATCGCGGACGCCCCGCCCACGGAGGGCATCACTTACCTCGAGGTGGACGTCACCGACGTCGAGCAGGTCCGAGCGGGGGTGGACGCGGCCGCCTCCGCAGGCGTGCCGCTGCGCACGGTGGTCAACTGCGCCGGCATCGGGACCGCCTCCCGCATCCTCAGCAAGCGCGGACCGCACGACCTGGGCCTGTTCGCCACGGTGCTCCGGGTGAACCTCGGCGGCACCTTCAACGTCATGACGCTGGCCGCGGAGCGGATCGCCCAGACCGAGGCGCTCGAGCACGGTGCCCGCGGCGTGGTCGTCAACACCGCGTCGGTTGCCGCGTTCGACGGCCAGATCGGCCAGGCCGCCTACGCGGCGTCCAAGGGCGGGGTCGTCGGACTCACCCTGCCCGCCGCCCGCGACCTGGCGCAGTACGGCATCCGGGTGCTCACCATCGCCCCGGGCATCGTCGAGACCCCGATGCTGGCAGGCGTCTCGGAGGAGTTCCGCGCGGCCCTGGCTGCCGACATCCCGTTCCCGCAACGCCTGGGACGTCCCGAGGAGTACGCCCAGCTCGCCCTGAGCCTGATTGACCACGACTACCTCAACGGCGAGGTGATCCGGATGGACGGCGCGCTGCGGATGGCACCTCGCTGAGGCGAGCCCACGGGTCGGGGCCCAAGGGTGAGGGCGTCGACGTCAGACGAGACGCGCAGCCAGGGCGCGGGCGGCGTCCCCGACCCGGTGCCCCAGCCGGAGGCAGGAGGCGGGAGCCCGGTCCTGCAGGCCGCCCCCCACCGCGACGACGAGGTCCGGCGCCGTCTGGGCGAGCGCCGCGACCACCGCGTCGAGGTGGGCGAGGTCGCGGGTCATGGAGGCAGCCAGGACGACCGCGGCCGGGCGACGCGCCTCGACGGCGGCCAGCCAGTCCTGCACCGGCAGGTCGGCGCCCACATAGGTGGTCGGCAGACCGGCCCGACGGGCGGCGACGGCGAAGCCGAGCAGACCGATCTCGTGCCGGGACTTGGGCGGCAGGCCCACCACGACGCGCGGTCCGGCCACGGGCGCACCGGCCGCCTCGAACGCAGCCGAGAGCCGACGGACGACGGCATGCGCCACCATGTGCTCCCCCGCCACGCTGACCCGACCGGAGGCCCAGGCCAGCCCGAGCTCGTACATCGTCGGCAGCAGCCAGTCGTCGGTCACGGTCTCGAAGGAGGCGGTGGCGTAGCGGAGGTCGAGGAGTCGGGTGACGGCCGCGACGTCGAGATGCTCGGCGGCGACCAGCAGCGCCTCGGTGGCCGCGGCGGCATCCACCAGCGCGTACTCGTCGGACACGACCGCCTCCGGCGCCCAGTCCCCGTCCGCGGTGCCGACGGATCCCGCGGCGTCCTCATCCGTGTGCGGTGCCGCAGGCGGGCTGGCCTCCAGCCGCCGACGCGTCTCCTCCGCAGCCTGCCGGGGCGCCATGCCCTCGACCACCAGCGCGTTCATGGTGCTCAGCGCACGCAGCGCCTCGTCGTCGTAGAGCCGGTACCCGGACTCGGTGCGCTGTGGCACAGCAATGCCGTAGCGACGTTCCCACGCACGAAGGGTGGCGACGTTGACGCCGATCATCTCGGCTGCGTGCTTGATCGTGTACATGCCTCGTCTGCTCGACGTCCGGAGCAGGCCCTCCTGCAGGTGCGGTGGGTTGTGGTGGGTGTGGTGGAGTCCTGGTCGTGGAGTCCTCCGAGATTGTGCAGCACTTCCGAGGCGAGCATCGAAAAGCACGGCAGCAAGGAGCGATGGACGACCTCAGTAAACCTTAGACAAACTCTGAACACAACCTTTGACAAAGATTTGTCAGCGCCGCTAACGTCGTGAACGTGACCCGCTCCTCCGTCCTCGGGATGCCGCCCGTCCCGGGGTACGTCGGCAGCACGCTGACCGCCAGCCACGCCTCCCCGTGGCACCAGGTGGCTGCCGGCGCATGGTCGCCGCGGTGACGGCCCCCACCCCCCTCCCAGGGGGCCTCCCGCGGCGACCCGGAGCGGGCCACGAAGCCCCCGGTCCGGTCCTGCTCTGGCTACGACGGGACCTACGCCTGGGCGACCACGCCGCCCTGGGCGAGGCGGCACGACGCGCCACCGAGGCAGGCACCACGGTGCTGCCCGTTGTGGTGCTCGACCCGGCGCTGGACGTCGGACCGGCGCGGCTCGCCCGGCACGCGGCCTCGGTCGCCGCCCTGGCCGCCGACCTCGACGACCTCGGTGGCCACCTCCTCGTGCGGCGCGGCGCCCCCGACCGGGTGCTGCTCGACCTGGCCGTCGAGCTCGGCGCCACAATCCTGGTGGTCACCGGGGAGCACACGCCCTACGCCCGACGCCGTGACGCCCGGGTCGCGGCCACGCTGGCCGGAGCCGACGTCGCCATGACCTCCGCCGGCTCCTGTCACGTACTGCCGCCCGGCACCGTGCTGACCAAGGCCGGGACCCCCGCGAAGGTGTTCACTCCCTTCTTTCGCACCTGGTTGGAGCAGGTCCGAGCCACGCTCACCGAGGCTCCGCCGCTGGGGCCCGACCCGGCGCACGTGCCCTGGCACCCCGCACCCCCAGAGGCTCCGGCGACGCCAGCGACCTCCGGGCCGGCCACGCTCCCCAACAGCGGCGAGATGGGCGAGATGGGCGAGGCGGGCGAGGCGGGCGAGCGGGCAGCGTTGCGACGTTGGGACGCATTCCGGGCCGACATGGCCGGCTACGCCGAGGACCGCGACCGCCCCGACCTCGACGCCACCAGTCGGCTCTCGATCGCCCTGCGCCTGGGCGAGGTGCACCCTGCCCGCCTGCTGGCCGACCTGCTCGACGACCACGTCCGAACGTGCGCAGCCCGCGGCCTGCCACCGGACACCGAGCTCGACCCGGACGTCCACCGGTTCGCCGCCGAGGTGGCCTGGCGCGACTTCCACGCCGACGTGCTGTGGCACCGACCGGAGACCCTCTGGCACGACCTGCGCCCGAGTCCGCCGGGCATCCACGACGAGCCGGGCGAGCAGTTCGACGCCTGGCGCGCCGGACGAACCGGGTACCCGCTGGTCGACGCGGGGATGCGGCAGCTGCTGGCCGAGGGCTGGATGCACAACCGGGTGCGGATGGTCACCGCGAGCTTCCTGGTCAAGGACCTGCTGCTGCCCTGGCAACTGGGGGCGCAGCACTTCCTGGCCCACCTCCTGGACGGCGACCCGGCGTCGAACAACCACGGCTGGCAGTGGGTGGCCGGCACCGGGACCGACGCGGCGCCCTACCACCGGGTGATGAACCCGACCACCCAGGCGATCCGGTTCGACCCGTCCGGGGAGTACGTGCGCCGCTGGGTCCCGGAGCTGCGACACCTGCCGGGCAGGGCCGCGCTCGAGCCCTGGAAGCACCCCGGCGGGTACGAGCACGGGTACCCCGAGCCGATCGTGGACCACGCCGAGGCGCGGACCGAGGCACTGCTGCGGTGGCGCTCGGCGCAGAGGTGAACCGACCCCAGGGGTGAGATCCGGCCCAACCGGGCCGTCCACTATCCGATACATGTTGTACCCCTCTTGTGCCTGCCGGCGGCAGCCGCACTAGGCTTACTGCGAATTGTTCGCAACAAGCGACGGTTCGCACTCAAGCCCGGTCGCACCCAGCGCAGCGGGCCCGGAGGAGAACACATGCGCACACCCTCGTTCCGCGTGACGGCCGCCGCCGTGGCCGTCGCCACCCTCGCCTCGCTCGCGGCCTGCTCCACCACCGACAGCGGCGAGAGCAAGGCGGCTCCCACCGAGCTGGTCCTCTCCATCGGCGGCGAGGACGACGAGGGCTACGACCCCACCGTCAGCTGGGGCCGCTACGGCCACCCCCTGTTCCAGTCGACGCTGCTCACCCGTGAGGCCGACCTGGGCGTCGGCAACGACCTCGCCACCGACCACCGGGTGAGCAAGGACGGCCTGACCTGGACCGTCGACATCCGCACCGACGCGACGTTCTCCGACGGCGAGCCGGTCACGGCCTCCGACGTCGCCTACACCTT
>JAZQNT010000062.1:0-2635 GCA_045627505.1 Nocardioides sp. | reverse complement strand
GGGATCCACGCCTTCCACGCCGAGGGCGCGGGCGGCGGCCACGCGCCGGACATCATCAGCGTCTGCTCGCACGCCAACGTCATCCCCGGCTCCACCAACCCGACGCTGCCGCACACCGTGAACACGGTGGCCGAGCACCTCGACATGTTGATGGTCTGCCACCACCTCAACCCGGCGGTGCCCGAGGACCTGGCGTTCGCGGAGTCGCGGATCCGCGAGACCACGATCGCCGCCGAGGACCTGCTGCACGACCTGGGCGCCATGTCGATCACCTCCTCCGACGCCCAGGCGATGGGCCGGA
Source organism: Nocardioides sp. (assembly GCA_045627505.1). GTDB lineage: Bacteria > Actinomycetota > Actinomycetes > Propionibacteriales > Nocardioidaceae > Nocardioides. The sequence continues at coordinate 2,334 of JAZQNT010000062.1, read as the reverse complement.
TCGGCGAGGTGGTGTGCCGCACCTGGCAGGTGGCGCACGCGATGAAGGCGCGGTTCGGGCGGCTCGGGGAGAACCTGCCGGCCGACAACGAGCGGGCCCGGCGCTACGTCGCCAAGTACACGATCAACCCGGCCGTCGCGCACGGCATCGGCCACGAGGTCGGCTCGGTGGAGCCCGGCAAGATGGCCGACGTGGTGCTGTGGGACCCGCGCTTCTTCGGGATCCGACCCGAGCTGGTGATGAAGGGCGGGGCGCTGGTCTGGGGCGCGCTGGGCGACCCGAACGCCTCCATCCCCACCCCGCAGCCGGTGCTGATGCGTCCGGCACTGGTGCAGGAGTCCGGCGCCGAGCACGCGGTCTCCTTCGTGGCCCCGGCGGCGCTGGCGAACGGGCTGGCGGACTCGCTGGGCCTGCGTCGGCGGTTGGAGGCGGTGCGCCCCACCCGGGAGCTGACCAAGGCCGACATGGTGAACAACGCGTTCCTACCCGACATCCACGTCGATCCGGAGACGTTCGCGATCACCGTGGAGGGCGAGCTGGTGGTGCCGGCGCCGGCCACCCGGCTGCCGCTGGCCCAGCTCTACTCGCTCTTCTGACCCGCCCTGACCGTCACTCACCACCACTGACCACCAACTGACCACCACTGCCCGGGAGGAACCGGTGGACGTCCACCCCGAATTGGTCGCCATGCTGCTGGCCGACGCCCGGCTGCCGGTGGCCGGGCACACCCAGTCGGCCGGGCTGGAACCGGCTCTGGCCGCGGGGCCGGTGCACGTGCCGTCCTTCGTCGAGCTGCGGCTGCGCACGGTGGTGCGCACCGAGGCGGCGACCGCGGTGGTGGCCCGCGCGGTGACGCTGGGCCGGGGGCCCGACGGCGGCACGCTCGATCACGTCCAACGCGCGTGGGCGGCCCGGACCCCGTCGGCGGCGATGCGGCGCACCTCCCGGACGCTGGGTCGGGCGCTGGCGCGGTTGGCGCCCCGGTTGCTGCCCGCACCGGAGCTGCTGGTGCTGCCCCTCGAACCGGCCAGGCCGGTGGTGCTGGGGGCGGTGGCCGCGCTGTGCGGGCTGGACGCGGCGAGCACCGCCCGGCTGGTGGCCTACGACGACGTGCAGACCGTCGTCTCCGCGGCGCTGAAGCTGACCCCGCTGGACCCGGCCGAGGCCACCGGCTGGGTGGTGGGTGCCTTCGCCCACGTCACGGCCTGTGTCGAGGCGGTGTCCCACCTGAGTGACCCCGCCGACCTGCCCACGCGCAACGCCCCCGTGCTCGAGGAGCACGCCGAATGTCACGCCCACACCACCCGGAGGTTGTTCAGTGCCTGAGCCCACCCACGCCCACGTCCCTGCCGCCCACTCCCCCGCACCGGACCGGGCCCTGCGCCTGGGGATCTGCGGCCCGGTCGGCACCGGCAAGAGCTCGCTGATCATGCTGCTGTGCGCCCGGCTCGCCGGAGAGCTCGAGATCGGGGTGGTCACCAACGACATCTACACCGACGAGGACGCCCGGATGATCCGCGCCGCCGGGGTGCTGGCGAGCGAGCGGATCGTCGCGGTGGAGACCGGCGCCTGCCCGCACACCGCGATCCGCGACGACATCACCGCCAACCTGATCGCGGTGGAAGATCTGGAGGACGCCGCGCTCGACGCCGAGGAGCCGCTGGACCTGGTGCTGGTGGAGTCGGGCGGCGACAACCTGACCGCCACCTTCTCCCCCGCCCTGGTGGACGCCCAGGTGTTCGTGATCGACGTGGCCGGAGGCGGCGACGTGGCCCGCAAGGGCGGGCCGGGCATCGAGCGCGCCGACCTGCTGGTGGTGAACAAGACCGACCTGGCCCCGTACGTGGGGGTGGACGCGGTGCTGATGCGCACGGACGCGCTGGCGGCACGAGCCGGGGCTCCGGTGGTGGCGCTCTCCCGCACCGACGAGGGGTCGGTGGCCGAGGTGATCGCCTGGGTGCGGGGCCAGGTGGCTGCCCACGTGGACGGGACGCTGGTGCCGCGGGATCCGGGCCCGATGGCACCGCACTTCCACGCGGACGACGAAGCCCCCGGCCACGCCGCGGACGGGTCGCACGTCCACGCCCTTCAGGTCCACGGGTCGCAGGTGCACGGGTCGCAGGTCCACGGGCCGCATGTCGACTGAGCTCACCCGCCTGACGCTGAGCAGGAGCGCCGGCGGCGGCGTGCGGATCGGGGGCGGCGGAGGCGCGGTGCGGGCCGTGCTGCTGGCCCGCGGCGAGGCGTGGGCGCGGGTCTCGTTGGTGCCCGAGCGCATGCTGCTGCTCGCCGGTGACGACGTGGCACTGGAGGTGGAGGTGGACGCCGGACTGC
>JAZQNT010000061.1:0-2929 GCA_045627505.1 Nocardioides sp. | reverse complement strand
CAACCCCAAGGACCTCACCCGTCTGAACCACGAGCTCGACTCGCTGGAGCGGCGCATTGCCACCCTCGAGGACGAGGAGCTCGAGGTGATGGAGAAGCTCGAGGAGGCCCGGACCGCCCAAGTCGGAGGCCAAGCGGTCTTAGGAAGACAATAGAGAGGGACACCTCCTTGGCTCACAGAACGACATGGCTACGATCCGACTTGTCTGAACCACGAGCTCGACTCGCTGGAGCGGCGCATTGCCACCCTCGAGGACGAGGAGCTCGAGGTGATGGAAAAGCTCGAGGAGGCCCGGACCGCCCTGGAGCGGGTCGACCAGGAGCTGGCCGGCTTCGACCAGCGGGTGGCCGACCTCGAGGCCGAGCGCGACGCTGAGTTCACCGAGATCGACCGGCAGATCAAGGCCGTCGAGATCACCCGCGGTCCTGCCACCGCCGGCATGCCCGAGCCGCTGATGGCGCTCTACGACCGGTTGCGCGAGCAGAAGTCGGGCCTGGGTGCCGCGCTGCTGCGTGCGCGTGAGTGCGGCGGCTGCCGGCTCACCCTCGACCACGACGCGATCGAGGAGGCCCGCGCGGCCGCCCCCGACGAGGTCGTGCGTTGCGAGGAGTGCCAGCGGATCCTGGTCCGCACCGAGGAGTCCGGTCTCTGACCCACGTCTGACACACGTCTGACGCACGAGTACCCCGGTCCCCGCTTCGTGCGGGACCGGGGCACTCGCGCGTCGGCGTCAGACCTCGCTGACCACGACGTCGAGCTCGGTGCCCTTCTTCGTGACCTTGTTGGTCTCCACGTGCCAGCCCAGGTCCCTCAGCGCCTCGGCGAACTCGGTGGGGGTGCGCGGGGAGGCGCCGTCCTCCATCAGGGCCCGCACGATGCGGCCCTTGGTGGCCTTGTTGAAGTGGCTCACCACCTTGCGCTGGCCGTTGTGCTCGTGCAGCACCCGGACGCCGGCGACCTTGTCGGCCGCCTCGGGGCCGGGACGCCAGAGGTTGGCGTACATGCCCGAGCGCAGGTCGACCAGCAGGCCGTCGGCGTTCGCCTCGGCCACGGCGTCGCCGAGCACCGGCCGCCACACGCCCGTCAGCGCGCCGAGGCCCGGAAGCGTGGCATCGCCGGAGAGGCGGTAGGCCGGGATGCGGTCGGCGGGGGAGAGCAGGCCGAACAGGGCGGAGGCAATGCCGATCCGGGTGGTCGCGCGCCGCTTGGCCGCGCTGCTCAACGACGCGAAGTCGAGGGAGTCGTAGAGCACTCCGGTGTAGACGGCATCGGCGCGTGCGGTGGCGGCCTCGCGCAGTCCGGCGTTGCGGGCGACCAGGTCGAACTGCTTGGGACCGAGACCGAGGGTCGCGGCGGCCTTCACCGCGTCGTCGCAGCAGAGGTCGACGAGCGCGTCCAGCACCTGACGCCGGGCCTCGGTCAAGGACGGGTGGGAGAGGGTGTCGAGATCGAGGCTCTTGCCCCGGGTGGGAACGAACTTGCCCTCGCTGGGCGGCAGCAGGATCAGCACCGGGCAACTGTAGGCGGTGCCGTAGCGCGTCCCGGCTCGGTGGGGGGCCTCGTCCCCGACGCAGTGACGACGTCCACAGCCACTGGGGAACAGCTCGGCGGCACAACTGGTTGAACGAGGCATGAGTGAGTTCCTTGCCATCGCCCCTGACGTCCAGGACCTGCTGTTCCGCGAGGCCCGTACCGCGAACAGCTTCACCGACGAGCCCGTCACCGACGAGCAGGTCGCCGCGATCTACGAACTGGTGAAGTTCGCCCCGACCGCGCTGAACTCGCAGCCCTTGCGGATCGTCCTGGTCCGCTCCGACGAGGCGAAGCAGAAGCTGCTCAAGCACATGAGCGGCAGCAACCGGGACAAGACCGAGAACGCGCCCCTGTCGGCGGTCCTCGCCGCCGACACCAACTTCCACGAGACCCTGCCGCGCACGTTCCCGCACTTCCCGGGAGCGAAGGACCTGTTCGCCGACGAAGCAGCGCGGGAGCAGGCCGCGCGCTTCAACGCGACCCTGCAGCTCGGTTACTTCATCATCGGTGTGCGGGCAGCAGGTCTGGCCGCGGGCCCGATGACCGGGTTCGACGCCGAGGGCGTGGACGCCGACCTCTTCGCCGGTACCGGCCTCCGGGCGGTGGCCGTGGTCAACATCGGCCACCCCGGCGAGAACGCCTGGTTCGACCGTCTCCCGCGCCTCGAGCGCGAGGAGGTCGTGATCTCCCTCTGATCCCCCCGTTTCCACGAGCGGCCCGACGTCGGGGAAGGCGTCGGGCCGTTCGTGCGTCCGCGGGTCGAGGGTGGGAATCGATTCAGCCCTCCACCACCCGCTTGATCGCGGCGAGCGTGGCCGGGATGCCGGTGAGCGCGGCGACCCGACGGTCCTCCACCTGGGCCTCGGCGTCGTCGCCGTACTTCTGCCGGAAGAACGCGGTTCCCTCCGGACCGAAGTCCCAGGTCTCGGTGAGCTCGGTGCCGGCGCCGACCGGACGCAGGTGGTAGCCCCACGTGACGACCCCGGAGCCGACCACCCAGGAGAACTCCCGGCCGGGCTCGGCGGCCACGACCAGCGAGCGCGTCTCCCAGACGCGGGTGGGGGTCTCGTTGTGACCGGTGAACCACGCACCGACCTCTGGTCCCTGCCCCTCGTCCCACCAGCAGGCCGTGCAGGTGGGCGACCACTCCCCGGTCCGGGTGACGTCGCAGACGACGTCGTAGACCTCGTCGGGAGTAGCGGCGATGACGATCGATTCCTGGTGTCTCATCGGGGTCATGGGAACCACTGTGGCAGGAAGTCCCGCCGGCTCGTCCCGGCTCGTCCCGGCTCGTCCCGGCTCGGCTCGGCTGGAGTGTGCCGCCCGGCGTCGGAGACGCGGGTGCGGCCCCCGGCCTCGGTCGGTGGCAGGCTGGCCCGGTGAGCACAGAAGCCCT
>JAZQNT010000060.1:0-1887 GCA_045627505.1 Nocardioides sp. | reverse complement strand
GCATCCCCATCTGCATCCAGATGCCGGGCTGGCTCGTGCCCAGGTGGGGGTCGTTGGCCAGCAGGGGCTTGCCGCTGGCGGTGCGCGACCCGGCGACCACCCAGGAGTTGGAGCCGAGGGCGTCGCCGCGTCCCAGCAGCGCGGGCACGGCGTCGACCGCGTCGCGGACGCCGCGCAGGGCGGCACCCGCCTCGCGCGCAGCGTCGTCGGCGGTGCGGGTGCCCGTCGCGGTGCCGGTGGCGCTCCCGGCGCCGTCGCGGGCGCGGGAAACTGACGGCGCCCGGGCCTCGAACCGCCCATCCGAGACCTCACCGCCGCGCACGATGGGGAGGTTGCGCCCGAAGTCGTAGTCGGGGTGGAGGGCGGCCACCACGTCCGCCTCGTTGTCCAGCGCCGCCACGGCGCGGTCGATCTCGTCGTCCATGTTGCCGCGCAGGTCCCACGCCATCGCCTTGAGCCAGGCCAAGGAGTCCGTGGCCGACCACTTCGCCGGGACGTGGTCGAGCCCGGTCAGCCCGAGCACCGAGTACTCCACCGCCAGGTCACCCGGGTCACGCTGCGCCAGGTAGGCGTTGACCCCGTCGGCGTAGGCGTCCAGCAGCGCCCGGGTGCCGGAGGAGACGAGCCCCAGCTCCTCCTCCGCGACGCGGCGCCAGCCCATGGTGCGGACCATCAGGTCGCTGTCGAGCGCCTCGCGCCCGAAGAGCTCCGCGAGGCGACCGGCGGTGGCGTGACGACGTACGTCCATCTCGAAGAAGCGCTCCTGGGCGTGCACGTAGCCCTGGGCGCGGACGAGGTCACGGTCGGTGTCGGCGTAGATCTGCGGGACGCCGTGCTCGTCGCGCAGGACCTCCACCGCACCTCCGAGGCCGGGGATGTCTGCCTCACCAGTGGTCTGCGGCAGCGGGGCGCGGTAGGTGTTCACGGCGTAGGCCGACAGCGCCACCAGGAGCAGCACCAGCGCCAGCACCAGACCCGTGGTGACGTGGGCCCACGTGGGCCAGGCGCGGTAGCGCGCCCACCAGGACCCTTCCGGGGGGTGCGCTCCGGACGAGGCGTGGGTCACAGGGGCAGTCTGCGTGGTCATCGTCGGACATTCTGCCTACCCGGGGTGCTTTACCATGGCCGACGTGCCGACCTACCAATACGCCTGCACCGAGTGCGACCACGCCTTCGAGCAGTTCCAGAGCTTCAGCGACGACGCGCTGACCGAGTGCCCCCAGTGCCACGGGCGCCTGCGCAAGCTCTTCAACGCCGTGGGTGTGGTCTTCAAGGGATCGGGCTTCTACCGCACCGACAGCCGCTCGGGTCAGTCCTCCAGCGTCCCTGCTTCCTCGACCTCCTCGGACTCGAGCAGCCCCTCGAGCACCTCGTCGTCAAGCACCTCGACCTCGGGCACCTCGAGCGCTGCGCCGGCCACCACCGCCAGCTGAGCGCCGCCGCGCCTGAACAGGCGCGGTGCCCCGGGCAGTCCTGTGCACGAGTGGTCCGCTGCGACGCGATGCTCTTCTAGCGTCGCCGCATGCCTGCTCCTGAGACCCCTCCTGCCCACGGGCGCGCTCGTCTCCGGGCCCGTCGCTGGTGGCGCCGCCACGTGCTCGCGCACCGCCGAGGTCTCGCGGCGTGCTGCGTGGGCATCGCTGCTCTCGCGACCCTGAGGGCGGTCTCCCCCGCTCCCCCACCCGGGGTCGAGACCTGGGTCGCCTCCCGCGACCTCCCGGCCGGGACCAGCCTGGGCGCCGGCGACGTGGTCCGGGCCACGTACGCCCCCGAGGACGTGCCCGACGGCATCGTGGAGGCCCCCGAGGGAGCACAGCTGGCCAGTCATTTTTATGGAAAATGTTGACAGAAATGTCAAAGACTTGTTACGCGTTGCCACCAAAACAC
>JAZQNT010000059.1:0-6060 GCA_045627505.1 Nocardioides sp. | reverse complement strand
GAGCACCTGGCACAACGCCTGGTGGGGTGACAGGGTGGGCTGACAGCACGACGTCGGGGGCCGGAGCACCATGGTGCTCCGGCCCCCGACGTCGTGCTGTCAGCCCACCCTGTCACCCCACCAGGCGTTGTGCCAGGTGCTCGAGCTGAGCTGCCGGGTCCGGGGTCACGCCACCGTGCACCGGACCGGGCTGCAGCACCGTCGACTTGGGAGCCTTGAGGAATCCGAAGCGCTGGCCCAGCGGACGACCAGCAGCGACTCCCCCGCGCTCGTCTCCGGCGCAGACCCCCTCGACGAAGTCAAGTGAGGCGCACACGCGCTCGAGGTCGAGGTCAGGAGCGAATGCGGCCAACCGGGCACGGTCCACCGTCCACGCCGCCTGAAGGAAGTCGCTCTCCTGGCAGTAGACGACCACTCCGACGTTGAGGAACTCTTCGCGCTCGGGTCTGGGGACGCAGCGCAGGACCACGTACTGGTAGGTGTACTGCTCCGTGCCGTCGAGGATCTCGCTCATGCCGCACCCCCCGGCAGCCATACCCGGGTGCCGAGCCGCGCGTCGAGGAAATCCACGTAGGCGGCCCGCAGGTCAGCGGGCGACACCCCCGGCGTGGAGGTGAGCCAGACGTCCGGAACCTCGGCGAGGATCTCGGCGAAGACCTCGCGCGAGAGCACCTGGCGGGCGTGCTTGTCCGCGCCCTCGACCCGGTCGACGTACGCGCCGAGCACGTGGTCGGAGACGTCCCACGGCTGGTGGGCGAACCGCTGCGGGTCGGTGACCCCACGCGCCCAGCCGTGATGGAAGTAGAGCGAGGCACCGTGGTCGATCACCCACACCTGGTCCCGCCAGACCAGGAGGTTGGGGTTGCGCCAGCTGCGGTCCACGTTCGCACAGAACGCGTCGAGCCACAGGATCATCCCGCAGACCTCGGGGTCCGCCTCGACCGCGCCGTCGAAGCCGAACGATCCCGGAAGGAAGTCCACTCCGAGGTTGAGGCCGATGCTGGCCTGCAACAGGTCCTGGACCTCCTCGTCCGCCTCGTAGCGCGCGATCTGCGGGCCGAGCTCGAGGGCGACGAGGCGAGGCGTCCTGAGCCCGAGCCGGATCGCCAGTCCACTGGCGATCATTTCGGCCACCAGCACCCGCACGCCCTGTCCGGCACCCACGAACTTGCACACGTAGGTGCCCTGATCGTCCGCCTCCACGATGCCCGGAAGGCTGCCGCCCTCGCGCAACGGCGTGACGTACCTGGTCACCGTGACCGTGGGGATCACTCCACCACCAACTCCTTCAGTCGGGCCTTCTCCGCCTCGACGTCGAAGTTCGCGGCGGGCCAGCCCAGGTCCAACCTCGCCAAGGCCTCGGCGAGGATCTGCGCCACCGCCAGGTTGCGAAACCACTTCTTGTCCGCAGGCACCACGAACCACGGCGCGGCATCCGCGTCCGTGCGCTCGAGTGCCACCTCGTAGGCGCTGCGGTAATCCGACCACAGTGCCCGGTCGGCCACGTCCCCCGGGCTGAACTTCCAGTACTTGGCGGGGTTCTCGAGCCGGGCGATGAGTCGTCTGAGCTGCTCCGCGGCGCTGACGTGGAGCATGCACTTGACCACGGTCACCTCGTCAGCCGCCAGGTCGGCCTCGAACTGCCGAATCGCACCGTAGCGCCGCTCGATCTCCTCGGGCGGGGCGAGGCCACGGACCTTCTGGGCCAGGACGTCCTCGTAATGGCTGCGGTCGAAGACCCCGATCCGTCCCGGGTCAGGCAACGCCCGCCGGATGCGCCACAGGAAGTCGTGGCGACGCTCCTCCGGGGACGGCGGCTTGAACGAGGTGATCTGGAGACCCTGGGGGTCCACCAGGCCGAGTGCCTTGCGAATGGTTCCGCCCTTGCCCGAGGTGTCCATCCCCTGGAGCACCAGAAGGACCCGTCGTCGGGAACCGGACTGCCCACCGGCCCAGAGCCGCTCCTGGAGGTCGGCCAGCAGCGGACCCAGCAGGCGCAGGGCCTCCGCCCCGTCCCCCTTGTCCGTGATGCCCGGGGTGGCATCGGAGCGGAGCGCGGTGAGGTCCACCGGACCGGCGGGCAGACGTAGGGCGGAGGTGTCGACGGGGCCGAGAGAAGTGGTCACCTGGCCATGATCACCGAGCCGGAGCCCCGGCCGCCAGCACCTCTGTCCGGACTGGACGCGGGACTCGCCTCGGACGAGGGAGCCGACGTCGCCGTCAGAACTCCTCCGCGGCCTCCTGCTCGGCGTGGGCATCCAGCGCTTCCCGGACCACGGAGAAGGCGAGGCCGGCGCTGTAGCCCTTGCGGGCAAGCATGCCGACCAGGCGGCGCATGGCCACCTGCCGGTCCAGCGAGGCGACCGAGCGCATCTTGCGCTGCACGAGACGTTCGGCAGCGGCGCGCTCGTCCTCCGGGGCGATCTCGGCGACCGCCTCCTTGACCACCTCGTCCTCGATGCCCTTGCGCCGCAGCTCCTGGGCCAGCGCTCGTCCAGCAAGCCCCTTTCCGGGCTGCCGGCTGGCGATCCACATGCGGGCGAATGCCTCGTCGTCCACCAGCCCGACCTCTTCGAAGCGGTCCAGCAGGCGGGTCGAGACCTCCTCGGGCACGCACTTGGCCGTCAGCTTGTCCGCCAGCTGCTTGCGGCTCCGGGCCTGCCCCGTCAACTGGTCGAGGAGGATCTTGCGCGCGTACTCGTCGAGCTCGAGCGGCGTCATCGCCGCCACCGCCTCCTCAGGGCTGAGCCTGGGCTTGCGTGCGCGGCGTCCCTCCGAGGGCGCTCGCCCGTCATCGTCCGCTCGGCGCCCGGCGGCCGAGGAGCGCCTGCGCGCACCGCTCCGGCTCGGAGGCCCGTCGTCGCGGCCGAAGGCCCTGCCAGCGTCGCCAAAGGAGGACCCCCGTCGAGACCGGGGCTCGGGCTGCGGGGCATCCTCGGCCACGAACGGAGTGTCGGGCAACGGGCCCGCCCACTCAGGCGGCTCACTTCCCGGCTCGTCCTGGGCTCCCAGCCACGCGGTGACGCCGAGGCCGACGCCGCCGAGCCAGGGGTCGGGCTCAGCGCCGTCGGCGCGCGGGGTGGTGCTCATGCGCTTGATCAGAAGTCGTCGACGCCGATGGGCTCGTCGGACAGGTCGTCCGCAGGAACGTCGACCTGCGGGCCCACACCGAGCTTCTCGAGGATCTTCTTCTCGATCTCGTTGGCCAGGTCCGGGTTGTCCTTCAGGAAGTTGCGGGAGTTCTCCTTGCCCTGCCCGAGCTGGTCGCCCTCGTAGGTGTACCAAGCTCCGGCCTTGCGCACGATGCCTGCGTCCACGCCGACGTCGATCAGGCCGCCCTCGCGGCTGATGCCCTTGCCGTACATGATGTCGAACTCGGCCTGCTTGAACGGCGGGGCCACCTTGTTCTTGACGACCTTGACGCGCGTGCGGTTACCCACGACCTCCTGGCCGTCCTTCAGCGACTCGATGCGACGGACGTCGAGGCGGACGGACGAGTAGAACTTCAGCGCGCGACCACCGGTGGTGGTCTCGGGCGAGCCGAACATGACGCCGATCTTCTCGCGCAGCTGGTTGATGAAGATCGCGGTGGTGCCGGCGTTGTTCAGCGCACCGGTCATCTTCCGCAGCGCCTGGCTCATGAGGCGGGCCTGGAGACCGACGTGGCTGTCACCCATCTCGCCCTCGATCTCGGCACGCGGCACCAGGGCGGCGACCGAGTCGATGACGATGAGGTCGAGCGCGCCGGAGCGGATCAGCATGTCCGCGATCTCAAGCGCCTGCTCACCCGAGTCGGGCTGGGAGACGAGGAGCGCGTCGGTGTCGACGCCGAGGTTCTTGGCGTACTCGGGGTCGAGGGCGTGCTCGGCGTCGATGAAGGCGACGATGCCGCCGGCACGCTGCGCGCTGGCGACGGCGTGCAGCGCGACGGTCGTCTTACCGGAGGACTCAGGACCGTAGATCTCGACCACGCGACCGCGCGGGAGACCACCCAGGCCCAGGGCGATGTCGAGCGAGATGGCTCCGGTGGGGATGACCTCGAGCGGCGCGCGGGTCTCGTCACCGAGACGCATGACCGAGCCCTTGCCGAAGGACTTCTCGATGTTGGCCAGAGCAGCGTCCAGCGCCTTGCCCCGGTCCCCTCCCGAAATGTTGATCACGGGGGTGGAGGTCTTCTTCGGTGCAGCCATTGCAGATCCCATCTCGTCGTAGGTGTGCCAGGTACGTCTTCGACGCTACGGCGGACCACCGACAACAACCTGATCAGTCGTGTCGCGACTGTGGAGAACGTCCCGCCTGCGTCGTACCTGTGCACACGACCCTACCCGAACAGATGTTCGATCGCACACTCTTTCGGTGTGTCGCACACGCCCGGCGCAACCGAGCGGCAGGCGTCGGCCTAGCGCTCCGACTCGGGCAGGCCGAGCGCGGTGTGCACCGCCGCCCACACCTGCTTGGGCGGGATACCGGCGTCCAGGGCCTCCTTCACGGTGCGGGAACCGAGGTCGCCCAGCACGAACAACTCCGCCCACGCCCCGGCGGAGGCGCGACCCAGTGCGCGGTCCATACGCTCCCAGAACTCCGTGTGCCTCACGGACCCAGCGAACCACGGCGCGCAAGCCGGTGAGGATTCGGGGCCGCTGCCACGTCGGGGCCGGATGCAAGGATGAACGGCGTGTCGGCACTCGAGTTCTTCAGCGCGCCCACCCAGGAGTGGTTCCGCGCCTCGTTCCCTGCCCCCACCCCGGCCCAGGAAGGCGCATGGGACGCCGCGGCCCGTGGCAGGAACGCCCTGGTCGTCGCGCCCACCGGCTCCGGCAAGACCCTGAGCGCCTTCCTCTCCTCGCTGGACACGCTGCTCTCGACCCCCGCCCACCAGCGCCCGCCCCGCGACCGGCGCTGCCGCGTGCTGTACGTCTCCCCGCTCAAGGCCCTGGCGGTGGACGTCGAGCGGAACCTGCGTGCCCCCCTCGTCGGCATCGCGCGGACCGCGGAGCGCCTCGGCATCGAGGTCCCCGAGGTGCGGGTCGGGATCCGCACCGGCGACACCCCGGCCCAGGAGCGACGCCGGCAGGCGACGGCTCCCCCCGACATCCTGATCACCACCCCGGAGTCACTGTTCCTGCTCCTGACCAGCAGGGCCAGGGAATCGCTGCGGGGCGTCGACACGGTCATCCTCGACGAGGTGCACGCCGTCGCGGGCACCAAGCGCGGCGCCCACCTGGCCGTCTCGCTGGAGCGGCTCGACGCGCTGCTGGAACGTCCGGCCCGGCGGGTCGGCCTGAGCGCCACCGTGCGGCCGGTGGAGGCCGTCGCGGGCTACCTGGGGGGCGACGCCCCGGTCGAGGTGGTGGCGCCTGGCACCAGCAAGGAGTGGGACCTGGAGGTCGTGGTCCCGGTGGAGGACATGACCGCGCCCAGCCCGCGCGACCTGCCGGAGGACGACCCGTTCGGGGCGCCCTTCGACCCGGAGGAGGCGCGGCGCGCCGCCTCGATCTGGCCGCACGTGGAAGAGCACGTCGTGGACCTGGTCGAGCGGCACCGCTCGACCATCGTCTTCGCCAACTCCCGGAGGCTCGCCGAGCGGCTCACCGCCCGACTGAACGAGATCGCCACCCGACGCGCGGGCGCCGCCCTGGACGCCTCACCCACCCCACCCGCAGAGCTCGTGGGCGCCTCCGGCACCACCCTGGCCCTCGACGAGCAGTCGGCGGTGGTGATCGCCAGGGCACACCACGGGTCGGTCTCCAAGGAGCAGCGCGCCCTGATCGAGGACGACCTCAAGCAGGGCCGCCTGCCGTGCGTGGTCGCGACGAGCAGCCTGGAGCTCGGCATCGACATGGGTGCCGTCGACCTGGTGATCCAGATCGAGTCCCCGCCGAGCGTCTCCTCCGCCCTCCAACGCGTGGGCCGCGCCGGTCACCAGGTGGGTGAGGTGAGTCGCGGCGTCCTGATGCCCAAGCACCGCGGTGACCTGGCCCAGACGGCGGTGGTGGTGCAGCGCATGCGCAACGGTGGGATCGAGGCGCTGCGGGTGCCCGCCAACCCGCTCGACGTCCT
>JAZQNT010000058.1:0-7244 GCA_045627505.1 Nocardioides sp. | reverse complement strand
AGTTTCACAGGCAGAGAATGAAAGAAATAGTCTTATAAGTGATAGAGCGCAGAATGAGAAAAGCATCCAGCAGAAGCTTGACAATAAAGAAGCTAATAAAGCTGCTAAATATTCTTTGGATGAAAAGCGCTGATCGCCTCCCACTGCTGGTCCGAGACGGTGAACGAGGCACCGGTGACGGCCCTCAGGTCCGCGGGCGAGGCGACACGTCCTGCAGACGCCGGACGAGCGGCTCCGGTGCTCAACTGATGACTCCTGTGGTGCTGACGGCGGGGCAGAGAACGGAGAAGGCGCAGTAGTCGCAGTGCTTGCCCGGGGTGGCTAGGAACCGCTCGGACCGGATCGTCTCGACGGTCCGGGCCATCTGGCGCTCGGCCAGCACCCAGCCCTCCTCGTCCGGGTCCTGCTTGGCCTGGGCCTGGACCTTCGGGACCGGCTTGGTGCTGGCCCGCAGCTGCCAGAGCTCGGCACCACCGGAGAGCGCCCAGGGTTCCACCACCCCCTCGAAGCCACCGTGCTCGACCGCGTACTGGTAGATGCCCAACTGCGGATTCTCGACCAGCGACTTGTCGGTGGGCGGGTTCTTGCCGGTCTTGAGGTCGACCACGACCACCCGGCCCTGGCCGTCCACCTCGAGACGGTCGGCGAAGCCCCGCAGGTGCACCTGCGAGCCGTCCGGCAGCGTCGAGGTGAAGGAGAACGGCACCTCGGTGCCGAGCACCTTCCGGGTGCCGGAGGTGTGCTGGTTGACGAACCGCTCGATGGCGGCCCGGGCCTCGGCCCGCTCCTGCTCCTTCGACCACGGGGTGCGGAACGGCAGCTGGTCCCAGACCTGGTCGAGCAGCTGCATGAGCTCGTCGACGTCGGGGACCACCTCAGCGGCCGTGACGTGCTCGGCGATCTTGTGCACCACGTTGCCGAAGGCAGCTCCCTGTCCGGAGAACGTGGCCCCGCCCGCCTCCCGCTCCAGGAACCACTTGGCCGGGCACTCGGCGATCGACTGGACCGTCGAGGCGGACAGCTTGACCGGGGCGTCCTCCTCCCGCACGGGGGCCGCGGCACGGGTGTGTCCGGCGGTCCCCCACCACTGACGTGGATCGGCGGTGGGGACCAGGGCGCGACCGTCCATCTCCTCCGCCGCCAGGCGTGCCAGCCTGCGAGCCGCGGCCTCCCGCAGCGGCTCGGGGACCTCGGGATCGGCCACGGTGCGGCGCAGATCGGCCACCACGCCGGTCAGCGAGAGCGGGCGTTCCGGACGTCCGACCAGGTGGACCGGGCGCACCGGCGCCATGGTCCGCTCCTGCTCGGGGCTGGTGCAGAGCTCCTCCACGAAGCGCGACGGGACCTCGCCGTCGTCGCCGGCGGAGTGCACGGCCGTCACCACCAGCCGCTCCTGGGCTCGCGTGCAGGCGACGTGGAAGAGGCGTCGTTCCTCCGAGACCAGCACCGAACGCGGAACCGGGCCGACCACCTCGAGCTCTCCGTAGCGGCGGGCGCCGATGCGCTCGGCACCCAGCAGGGTGACCCGACGTTTGAGGTCGGGCCAGTTGTCCTCCTGCACGTGGGCCACGACCACGAGCTTCCACTCCATGCCCTTGGAGCGGTGCGCGGTGAGCAGGTGCACGGCGTCGCCCCGCACGCCCTTGTCCGCCAGCGAGTCGGCCGGGATCTGCTCGGCGCGGATCTCCTGCACGAATGCCCGCGGCGAGGTCTGCCCGCGCTGTCCCTCCGCCTTCGCCGATGCCTCGAACAGTGCGCACAGGGCGTCCAGGTCGCGGTGCGCCCGGTGCGCCCCGAGGCCACCGCGCATGACGGCGGCACGCAGGTTCTCACCCCACGAGGTCCCCGACCACAACCGCCACAGCAGGGACTCCACCGACTCGCCGGCCCGCATCGCTGCGCGGACCTGGTCGAACAGGGCGCGCAGGGCCAGCGCCGGGGCGGCCACGTCTGCGTCCACCGCCTCCAACAGTCCGGGTGTGACCAAGGAGCGGGCCACCAGCTCGCCCGAGGAGGCGGCGGGCCGCTTCGCGAGCGCGGCGGTGGCCACCCCCCAGCGGCGCAGGGCCCGGGCCAGCGCCCGCAGCGGCGTGGCACCCAGCCCACCGAGCGGCGAGAGCAGCAGCTGCTCGGCGGTCTCCACCGTCGGGATCCAGGCCAGGGCCTCCTGCTCGTGCTCGGCAAGCGTCTCCCCGCGGGCCGCCTTCTCCTCCGCCTCGTCCCGGTCCACCTGGCGGGAGACGAGCTCGAGCGCGTTCAGCAGTGGCTCGACGGCCACCTCCTGGCCGAGCGGGACGGCGTCCGCCGCCACCTCCACCGGCACCCCCGCCGCCGAGAGCAGGCGGCGCATCACCGGCAGCGTGGTGCCTTCGGTGCGCACCAGGACCGCCATGTCCGACCACGCCACCCCGTCGTCGTGGTGGGCCCGGCGCAACAGGTCGGCGATCCGGTCGGCCTCGGCCCGTTCGGTGTCGTAGGTGAAGACCTCGACCCGACCGTCCGGGACGCCCTCGTGCGGCACCGGGCGGACCAGGCGCTCCCGGGCCTGCCCGGGGACGACGCCGCCCAGGCTGATGTTCGCCGTAATCCGCGCCGCGGCGTCGAGGAGGGTGCGGCCGAGTCGGCGGCTGGTCCCGAGCACCACCACCGGGGCCGGCTGGTCCTCGGCGGTGCGGAAGTCTCTGGGGAAGTCGAGGATGCCGCGCACCTCGGCCCCACGGAACCCGTAGATCGACTGGTGCGGGTCGCCGGCCACGACCAGGTGGTGGCCGTCGCCGGCCAGCGCGCGCAGCAGCGCCACCTGCCCGGGGTCGGTGTCCTGGTACTCGTCGACGAAGACGTAGCGGAAGTCGCGGCGGAGCTCCTCGCGGTGCTCCTGGGCCTCGATCACGGCACGGCGGACGAGGTCGGCGTAGTCGGTCGCGCCGTGGTCGTCGAGGCTGTCGAGGTAGCGGGACAGGAACCGGCCGGCGGGCAGCAGCCCCGGCACCTCGCGGTGCGCGGCGCCCAACTGCAGCAGGCCCTCGTCGTCCGCCCCCTTCTCCCGGGCCCGGGAGACGACCTCCTCCACCTCACGGGAGAAGCCACGGGTGTTGACCGCCTCACCGAGCTCCTTGGGCCACCCGAGCTCCGCGCGGTGCTCGCTCAGCACCTCCTGCATCAGCACGTCGGCCTGGGAGGCGGTCAACAGGCGCAGCGGCGAGGTGTAGAGGTCGGGCGGGGTGAACCGACGCAGCACCGCGTAGGCGAAGGAGTGGAAGGTCATCGCCAGCGGGCTCGCGACGGTGCGCCCCAACCGAGCCGTGACCCGGTCGCGCAGCTGGCCGGCGGCCTTGCGGGAGAAGGTCAGGACCAGCACCTCGGAGGGGTCGGCACCCCGGTTCTGGATGCAGTCCACGACCGCCTCGACCAGCGTCGTGGTCTTGCCCGTGCCGGGCCCCGCGAGCACCAGCAGCGGACCGTCGCGGTGGTCGACCACCGCCTGCTGGGCAGCGTCGAGCCCCGGGACCGGGACCGGCGTGGCGGCGCGTCGGACGAGGCGGACCCTGCTGGCCGCAGAGGTGGCTCGAGCGGAGGCGCCCCGAGGAGAGGCGCCCCGGGCTGAGGTGCCCCGAGGGGAGGTGCTGCTCATGGTGGACACCCCATCACAGGGCACCGACAACTCCGGGGACCCACCCGCCGGGGACCACCCGGCGTGTGACCGGACCGGCTCAGACCTCGGGCGGGCGCTCGTTGTGGACGCCGGCCTCCTGCTGGCCGCTGAGCTCGGCGATGCGCGCCATGATCGTGTCGGTCACCTCTCGTCGCACCCGGCCCGCGGGGCGGTCCCCGGTGCGGTCGGAGAAGTCGAGCGGCTCGCCGAAGCGGACGGTGACCTTCGCCAGGCGGGGCAGCTTCGCCCCCACCGGCTGGATGTTCTCGGTCCCCCGCAGGCCGACGGGGACCACCGGGACGCCCGCGGTCAGCGCCAGGTGCGCGACCCCGGTCCGGCCCCGGTAGAGCCGACCGTCCCGGCTACGGGTGCCCTCGGGGTAGATGCCGAACGCCTCCCCGCGCCCCAGCACCTCCAGCGCGGTGTCCAGGCTGGCCAGGGCGGCCTGGGCGTCGTCACGGTCGACCGGCAGCATGCCCAGCGACTCGAACCACGCCTTCGACACCTTCCCCTTCAGGCCGGGCCCGGTGAAGTAGTCGGACTTGGCGATGAAGACCACCTTGCGGGGCACCAGCACCGGGATGACCACGGAGTCGATGAAGCTCAGGTGGTTGCTCGCCAGGATCACGCCGCCGGTGGCCGGGACGTTCTCCAGCCCCTCCACCCGGGGTCGCCACAGCGCCCGAGCGGCAGGTGGGACGACGCGGTGCAGGGCCTCGTAGAGCATGCCGGTCATTGTGGTCAGGCCGAGTGCCGGGACGCACGCCGGGCACGTACTGGCCAGTTCAGTTGTGACCAGTTCACTTGCGACCAGCTCAGTCGTGGCCCGGGACGTACGTCGGCTCCACGAACGCCGCCCGCAGGTCCACCGCCCCCGAACCGAGCCGCGGTGTCCCCTCGGCCGCCCACTCCGCCTCGGCCCGGCCGACGAGGTGCGCGGGGAGGGTGCCGTCGGCGCGCACGCAGCGCCACCACGGCACCGCCGTGCCCTCCAGCGCCATCACCCGGGCCACCTGACGCGGTCCGCCCCTGCCGGTGACGTCGCGCAGCAGCTCGGCCACCGCACCGTAGGTGGTCACCCGGCCGGGCGGTACCCGCTCGACCACCGACAGCACGAGGGCGGCGTGGCCATCACTGGCCACGCCGCCCTCGTCCATGCCCATCGTTCCGGTGCCGGTCAGTACACCGGCTGGGTCGGGTCGATCACGTTGACCCACGCCGCGGAGCCACCGCCGACGTGGACCGCGTCGCTGAAGCCCGCGCCCTTGAGAATGGCCAGGCACTCGGCCGAACGGATGCCGGTCTTGCAGTACAGGACCACCTGCTTGTCCGCCGGAAGCTGCTCCAGCGCGCTGCCGTTGAGGAAGTCGCCGCGGGTGATCAGCACCGAGCCCGGGATCTCGTTGATCTCGCGCTCGTTGGGCTCCCGCACGTCCACCAGCAGGAAGTCACGCTTGCCCTCGGCGCGCTCGGTCAGCATCGTCTCCACCTGGCGCACCGAGATGGTGGCGTCGGCGGCGGCCTCGGCGGCGGCATCGGAGATCGCCCCGCAGAAGGTGTCGTAGTCGATCAGGTCGGTGACCGTCGGGTTCTCACCGCAGAGCGCGCAGTTGGGGTCCTTGCGCATCTTGAGCTTGCGGTAGCTCATCTCGAGCGCGTCGTAGGTCATCAGCTTGCCGATCAACGGCTCGCCGGCGCCGGTCAGGAGCTTGATCGCCTCGGTCGACTGGATCGAGCCGATGGACGCGCACAGCACGCCCAGCACGCCACCCTCGGCGCACGACGGGACCATGCCCGGCGGCGGCGGCTCGGGGTAGAGGCAGCGGTAGCACGGGGCGTCCTCGACCAAGGTCGGCGCGAACACCGACGCCTGACCGTCGAAGCGGTAGATCGAACCCCAGACGTACGGGATCCCGAGGAAGTACGCGGCGTCGTTGACCATGTACCGGGTGGCGAAGTTGTCGGTGCCGTCGACGATCAGGTCATAACCTGCGAAGACGTCCTTGACGTTGTCGTTGTCGAGGCGGGTGTTGTGCACCACGACGTTGACCAGGGGATTGATCTCGGCGATCGAGTCGCGGGCCGACTCGGCCTTGGGCCGGCCGATGTCGGACTGGCCGTGGATCACCTGACGCTGCAGGTTGGACTCGTCGACCTCGTCGAACTCGACGATGCCGATCGTGCCCACGCCGGCGGCGGCCAGGTACAGCAGGGCGGGCGACCCGAGGCCACCGGCGCCGATGACGAGCACCTTGGCGTTCTTCAGACGCTTCTGACCGGTCATGCCGATGTCCGGGATGATGAGGTGACGGCTGTACCGACGCACCTCGTCAAGGGTCAGTTCGGCTGCCGGCTCAACCAGCGGCTGGATGGACACGTGGGCTCCTCGTGGTCAGGACGGGATCTCGTTCGGGACGGGCGGGGGTCTCACCCTCGGTGACGACAACGCTCGTACGGCCGGCATTCTTCCCTCCCGCCCCGGGACGGGAGCATCCGCCCCTGCGAGGCGCACCCGTCCGGCCAGCGCGAGGCGGAGCGTGGCCCGGACCGGACGGACCAGTAGCATGCGTGGAACGACCGAGGAGGACACCGTGACCACTGCACGCCACGAGGCCGAGCCCCGCCCCAAGGGTGCCCGGATGCCGCGACGTGAGCGACGCGCCCAACTGCTCGCATCGGCGCTCGAGGTCTTCGTCGCCCACGGCTACCATTCGGCCGCGATGGACGACATCGCCGACCGTGCCGGGGTCTCCAAGCCGGTTCTCTACCAGCACTTCCCCGGGAAGCTGGAGCTGTACATCGCCCTGCTCGACCAGTCCTGCGAGGCCGTCGTCCACGCGATCCGCGAGGCGCTGGGCAGCACGACCGACAACAAGCAGCGCGTGGCCGCGGCCATCGCCGCGTTCTACGGCTTCGTCGCGAACGACTCCGGGGCCTTCCGCCTCGTCTTCGAGTCCGACCTGACCAACGAGCCTGCCGTGCGCGAGCGGGTCGACCGGGTGACCGACGACTGCGCGGCCGCGATCGCCGACGTGATCGCCCAGGACACCGGTCTCTCCCGCGAGGCGGCACTCCTGCTGGCCGTGAGCCTGGTGGGGATGGGCCAGGTCAGCGCCCGGTTCTGGCTCTCCAACGCCGGCACCATCCCCCAGGACGACGCAGCGGCACTCGTCGCCGCCCTGGCCTGGCGAGGCATCGGCGGTTACCCCAAGGAGGCCTGAGCCTCCGGCAGGTGACCTCCCGGTTCGCCGGCGGCGAACCGCACCCCCGTTCCACCGTCCGTCGGTCACACTGGCCGTACCACCCGCACCACTTGAGAAGGAGGCCTCCATGGAGGTCAAGATCGGCGTGCAGCACGCCCCGCGCGAGATCGTCGTCGAGGTCGACGCGAGCCAGGACGAGATCGAGGCCCAGGTGAGCGCTGCCCTCGACGGCGGCGTGCTCTCCCTCGTCGAGCCCAAGGGCCGCCGCGTGGTGATCCCGGGCGACCGCATCGCCTACGTCGAGCTCGGTCGCCAGACCCAGGGCACCGTCGGCTTCCGCTGACCCGTTCCTGAGCTGCCGCGCCCCCGCTGGGCGCGAACGCACGGAG
>JAZQNT010000057.1:0-1889 GCA_045627505.1 Nocardioides sp. | reverse complement strand
ACATAAACAAGGAGATTCCCCAGGATATTATTGACATCCTTCAAACCAAGATTGAAGAATGCAACAAACTCGGAAATCTCCACATTCAACTTGTTACCAATGAACCGAAAGCGTTCAAGGGCAAGATTGGAGGCCGTGGAGGGCGACGCCCCGTTCGTCGGCCAGACCGCCGCGGACGCCCGTGAGGAGGCGCTTGCGCAGGTGCTGCCGGTGCTCGACACGCTCGGGGAGATGCGCCCGATGATCTCGCGGCTGCCGCAGCTGATGGGCGCCGAGCGCGAGCAGAAGTACCTGGTCGCGATGATGAACCCGTCGGAGATGAAGTACTCGGGCGGTTCGATGCTGACCTTCTCGGTGATGACGCTCGACGAGGGGCAGATCAAGCGCGGCAAGACGATCGACGCACTGAACACACCGCGCGTCTTCCGTCCCGCGTTCTGGGAGAACGTCGAGGGCAACCCGTTCGCCTCGAAGTACTCCGAATTGATCACCCACGCCAACGTCGCTCCCTCCTGGCCGGTCGCCGGCGAGGAGACCATGCGCGCTTGGGAGTGGCTGCGCAAGCGTGAGATCGACGGTGTGATCGCCTTGGACATGGTGGCGATCTCGCGCATGCTCGAGGTCACGGGTCCGGTCGAGGTGACCGGCCAGGAGCCGATCACTGCGGAGAACGTGGTCGCCAGGACCTCCGGCGACTACGACAGCTTCACGCGCGCCCAACAGGCCGAGCGCAAGGAGCTCAACCGGATGCTGATTCCCGCATTCATGGACCAGCTCTTCTCCGGAGCCGACTTCATGGGGACGATCCAGGCCGTGCGTGCCGCCGCCGCAGGTCGTCTCCTGGCCACCTACTTCCGTGACGAGGTCACCCAGAAGACCGCCGCCGACTTCGGCCTGGCCGGAGACCTCTCCGCCACCGACCACGACTACCTGGGTTTCTTCACCCAGAGCAGGGTGGGCTCCAAGGCCGACTACTACCAGCAGAAGGACATCACCCTGCGCGCCACGGTGGCCGCCGACGGCTCCGCCACGGTGAAGGTGGTCGCGGCCGTGGACAACACCGGTCCCCTGGTACCGACCGGCGAGTTGTCCGCCTACACGAACCCGCTGATCGACGCCAATCTCGGTCTCTTCCTGCCTCGCGAGGTCACGGTGAAGAAGGCCCGCGTGGTCGATTCCGACGGCGAGCGCACGGTGTCGACCAAGACGGGGGACTACTTCGGTCGTCCCTACCTCCAGGAGGGTGCCGTGATCCAGCCCGGCGAGCGTGCCGAGTTCCGGGCCACCTACACGGTGCCGGCCGCGGCCGTGCGCAACGGGGAGGAGCTGTCCTACCTCTTCGACTTCGATCCCCACCCCACCGTCACCGACGCACGGATGAAGATCACCGTCGAGTGGCCCGAGGGTTGGACCCCGACCCCGACCGAGGGCTGGGTCGTGACCGACAAGGGCAACTCCCGTTGGGAGGCCGACGTCGTGCCCAGCGTCACTGCCCTGAAGGTGTCCGCCCGCCGAGGGTGAACCGGAACCAATCGCTCCGCGCGCTTAGACTCCGACCCATGCAGCGAGTACTCGTCACGGGTGGCGCCGGGTTCATCGGCTCCAACTTCGTGCACTTCCTGGTGGAGCGGACCGACGCCGTGGTCACGGTCCTGGACAAGTTGACCTACGCGGCCAACGAGGCGTCCCTGGCCGCGTTGGACCCCGACCGGGTGCAGCTGGTGGTGGGCGACATCGCCGACGCCGAGCTGGTCGACCGTCTGGTCGCCGAGCACGACGTGGTGGTGCACTACGCGGCGGCACTTGACTGACGAACAAATCGTCGTCGCCGACTGAAGTCGTGTAATGCGAAGTGAATCCTTTGTGCCTGTAAAACAAATCCTTGCGAT
>JAZQNT010000056.1:0-1990 GCA_045627505.1 Nocardioides sp. | reverse complement strand
ACCACGTCGTCCCCGTCGACATGTACCTCCCTGGCTGCCCACCGCGCCCCGAGATGCTGATGGACGCCGTGATCAAGCTCCACGAGCAGGTGCAGCACACGAAGATGGGCGCCCACCGTCAGGCCGAGATCCTCGAGCGCGAGGACGCCGCGCTGAAGACCCCGCCCGTCACCCGGCCGGAGGGGTGGCGATGAACCCCGACGACCAGAACAGCAGCGGCGCGGACGCCCAGCAGCCGGACACCCAGCAACCGGACCCACGGGAGCGGCTGCCCCAAGGAGTCCCCGGCACGTCGGACGGCACGGTCGTGGAGGAGACCCGCGCGGTGGGTCACCGCGAAGGCATGTTCGGCGTCGCCGGCAGCGGTGACGTCTCGGGGTACGGCGGTCTCCGCGCCCCGATCCTGCGCAACCCCAGCACCCAGCGTCCCTACGGAGGGTGGTTCGACGAGGCCGCGGACGCCCTCGAGGCGGTACTGGAGACACGCGGGATCCCCGAGGCGCTCGAGCGGGTGGTGGTGCACCGCGGCGAGATCACCTTCTACGTCGCCCGCCCACACCTGCGCACCGTCGCCCAGGTCTTCCGTGACGACGAGCGGCTGAGGTTCGAGTTCTGCTCCTCGGTCTCGGGGGTGCACATGCCCGAGGACCAGGGAGCCGAGCTGCACGTGGTGCTGCACCTGCTGTCCATGTCGTACAACCGCCGGGTCCGGGTCGAGACCGCCGCCCCGGACGCCGACCCCTACGTCCCCAGCGTCGTCTCGGTCTACCCGACGGCTGACTGGCAGGAGCGTGAGGTCTGGGACATGTTCGGGCTCCGCTTCGACGGCCACCCCGCCCTGACCCGGATCCTGGTGCCGGACGACTGGCCCGGCCACCCCCAGCGCAAGGACTACCCGCTCGGCGGGATCCCGGTGGAGTTCAAGGGCGCCACCGTGCCGCCGCCCGACCAGCGGAGGAGGTACAGCTGATGAGCCCCACACACGCGCAGACCGACGGTGACCGCGACCCCTTCGCCGCAGGCTCGGCCGACGGGCCCGCGGAGGGACGCGTCTTCACGGTCGGAGGGCAGGACTGGGACACCCTCACCAGCGAGGTCGACCCGACCGCCCAGGAACGGATCGTCGTCAACATGGGCCCGCAGCACCCGTCCACCCACGGGGTGCTGCGCCTGATCCTCGAGCTCGAGGGGGAGACGGTCACCGAGGCACGCTGCGGGATCGGCTACCTGCACACCGGGATCGAGAAGAACATGGAGTACCGCGCCTGGACCCAGGGCGTCACCTTCTGCACCCGGATGGACTACCTCTCCCCGTTCTTCAACGAGGCCACCTACTGCCTGGGCGTCGAGCGGCTGCTCGACGTCGAGGACGAGGTCCCGGAGAAGGCCCGGGTGATGCGGGTGCTGCTGATGGAGCTCAACCGGATCTCCTCGCACCTGGTCGCGATCGCCACCGGTGGCATGGAGATCGGCGCCCTGACCATCATGACCATGGGTTTCCGCGAACGTGAACTGGTCCTCGACCTCTTCGAGACGATCACCGGGCTGCGGATGAACCACGCGTTCATCCGCCCCGGTGGCGTCGCACAGGACCTCCCGCCCGGCGCACTGGACGACCTGGCCGACTTCGTCGAGCTGATGAAGAAGCGCCTCCCCGAGTACGCCGCGCTCTGCAACG
The DNA here is from genome assembly GCA_045627505.1 of Nocardioides sp. Classification (GTDB taxonomy): domain Bacteria; phylum Actinomycetota; class Actinomycetes; order Propionibacteriales; family Nocardioidaceae; genus Nocardioides. Next base: position 312 of record JAZQNT010000056.1, on the reverse strand, counting down.
CCAACCCGATCTTCAAGGGCCGGCTCGAAGGCGTCGGCCACCTCGACCTGGCCGGCTGCCTGGCCCTCGGGATCACCGGGCCGCCGCTGCGCTCCACCGGCTACGCCTGGGACCTGCGCCGTACCCAGCCGTACTGCGGCTACGAGGACTACGACTTCGACGTCATCACCTGGGACACCTCCGACGCGTACGGCCGGTTCCGGATCCGGCTCGAGGAGATGCAGCAGTCCCTGCGGATCGTCGAGCAGGCCACCGCCCGCCTGGCCGGGCTCGAGTGGGCGCCGGTGATGGTGGCCGACAAGAAGATCGCCT
>JAZQNT010000055.1:0-1619 GCA_045627505.1 Nocardioides sp. | reverse complement strand
GAGGCTTCCGGCGCCGTGCTCGGCGAAGGCGTCGGCCAGCACCCCGGTGAGCAGGAAGATGCAGGCGTCACGCACGCCCGCCTCCTTCGTACGCAGGGCGTTGCCCACGCGCTTGGCCAGGTCGCCGCGCTCGATGACGTCGAGCAGTCCGGCCAGCGTCCGCACCTCGGGGGAGGCGGCGTTGAAGAGGATCAGCGACGAGGAACGGGCGCGACGGTGCGCCCAGCGGGTCATCGCGTCCTCCCAGTAGAGCTCCTGGGTGCCCGGCGGCAGGCCTGCGTCGGCGACGGCCTCGAGCAGCTCGTCCTCGTTGGTGAGGAGGAAGATCGCCGGCTCGCCCGCCTGCGGGTGGGCGGGGTCGTGCGGGCGCTCGCCCAGCTCGGCGAGGTCGGCGATCTCGCCACCGCGCTCCATCAGCAGCTCGATGAGGCCCAGGTAGACCGGCCGCGGGACCAGGTTGTCGCTGAGGTCGGGCAGGACGAACTCGTCGATCCACCACTGGGTGGCGGCGGCGATGGCCTCCTCGAGGCGGCTGCGTCCGGGCGTGCTGGCCGTGGCCGATCCGTGGGAGGAGGAGCCGCCACCGAGGAGGCGTCCGAGACGACCCTTGCGGGAGGGGCGCTGGTGCACCGGCGCCGCGACGGTCTCGCCGAGGGCGGCCATGCGGTCGGTCAGCGCACGGGTGATGATCTCGGCCAGGTCACCCTGGTCCAGGGCCAGCAGCAGCGGGACGCCGATGTCGAGGGAGAACGGGTCCTCGTGGGTGACGACGTGGGCGTTGCCCACCACCCGGATCTGCTCGGGGGCCGGGGTGCCGGACTCCATGGCGACCGTGCGGACGAAGTGCCACAGGCCGGGCTGCTCCAGGGGGCCGACGGAGGTGGCTCCCTGCAGCATGGAGCTGGCGTCGACGGTGTAGACCTGCTGCCACAGGGTGGTCAGCCACTCCTGGCCGGGGGCCGGGGAGTTCTGGGCAGGAACCGGAGTTCCCGTCGGCAGGCCGAGGTCTCCTAGAGCGATGTCCGTCACGTGGCCCTCCCTGGGCGGGGTCTCCCGGGACTGTCCCGAGCGATTTTGATCGTAACGGCGGCATCAGACGAAATGTGCTGGTTCCGGCGAACTCCCGCCCGGGGCCTGACCTGCAGGTCAGCCGCGTGCGCGACCGCCGGTCCAGGGCTTCGCGGAGCCCTCCTCGATCCCGGCGCGGATCTTCTTCTCCACCATGGCGGCGATCCGGTTGGCCAGCTTCGGCACCGGACGGTCGCTGAACCAGTCGGCGTCGAACCAGCCCCGCTCGTCCCAGTAGGCCGCGTCGACGGGGCCCTCGGAGCGCCCGCCCTCGACCAGGAGCCGGGCCACCCGGAAGCCGATCAGGTCGGCGACCGTCTGCTTCGGCTCCACCGGGTCCAGGGCCTGGGCGTGCAGGGTCCGGGCCAGCTCGTCGAGCGCGCGGTCCACCTTCTCGCGGTAGGGAGCCTTGGCCAGCCCGGGCCCGTTGACCCCGAGCTGGCCGACGGTGTGGAAGCCCCAGCGGCGTACGGCACTGCTCGGGTAGCCGAGCGCGGCGGCGTGACCGGCGCCCGCGGGGGGCGAGGCCAGGACCGCCGGCGTGGCGGCGG
>JAZQNT010000054.1:0-7967 GCA_045627505.1 Nocardioides sp. | reverse complement strand
AGCGGGTGCAGGCGCGCCTGGGTGTCGGCGAGCGGGTGGCACCGCCCACGCCGGCGGATGCGGTGCGGGCCCGGCTGGCGCCCGGCCCGCCTCGGGGGGTCGCGCGGCTGGCGGCCCCTGGCGCCGCATCCGCCCTCCTCGGGTTGCTCGGGCTGGCCGTGGTCCGGCGCGTCCAGAACCACTGACGCTCCCGTCCAGAACTGCCGACGCGCGCGTCCAGATCTGCTGGGTTGGACCGGTCAGGAAGACCGGTCAGAGGTACATGCCCCCGACGTCTCCGGGCTGGTCCTCCGAACCCTGCTGGCCTCCCTGCGGGGCACCGGCCTGTGCCGGGGGCCGAGCGCGGTCGCTGGGGACGGTCATCCCGGGCAGGGCTCGACGCATCTGCTCCAGCTGGGCGCGGGAGGCCATCTGCTGGGCGTAGATCGCGGTCTGGATGCCGTGGAAGAGGCCCTCGAGCCAGCCCACCAACTGGGCCTGCGCGATGCGCAGCTGTCCCTCGGAAGGGGTGGCGTCTTCGTCGAAGGGCAACGAGAGCCGCTGCAGCTCCTCGACCAGCTCCGGTGCCAGTCCTGACTGCAGCTCCTTGACGGACGCCCGGTGGATGTCACGGAGCCGGGCCCGGCTCGCCTCGTCCAGCGGGGCGGCCTTCACCTCCTCCAGGAGCTGACGGATCATCGAGCCGATGCGCATCACCTTCGCCGGCTGCTCGACGAGGTCGGTGATGCCGCGCTCGTCCTGGTCGTCCGACTTCGACTCGCGGTGCTGCTCCACGAGGCTCGCCGGGACCGTGCCCAAGGGTTCGCCGTTCGGTCCCACGATCACGACGTGACCCTCGGGGACCTCCACCTGGACCTCCCTGACGCCCTCGGCGCCGCTGGGCCTGGGCCCGCCCGGCTGGGGAGCCGGCTGGGGGCTCGGCCCGGAGAGTCCGGGGGCGGCGACCGGGGTGGCGTCCGGGGCGGCGTCCGGGGTGGGGGGCATGGGTGCGTAGGAGGGAACCTGGTCGCTCATGAATCCACCCTAGTGCGGTTCTGGCGAATGAACAGGGCCACTTCGGGACGGTTGAGTTCGTCGCCAGATGGGCAGGAACACCCTCACTGCACCCGGGCCCCCGCCGGGTGCTGGGAGGAGACGCAGATGACGGACGTGACGTGGAATCCGGACACCCCGTTCCGGAGTACCCCGCTCCGGACGACCCCGTTCGAGACGACGCCGTTCGATACGCCCGTGTGGCCCCGGGGCACGCTGCGCTGGCGGGCCGGCCACGCTGCCCACCGCCGGACCGAGTGGCGAACCGCCGCACCGGCGGTGGGCGTCGCCGCCCTACTGGCCGTGCTTGCCGGACTGGTGCTCGGCAGCGCTGCGCACGGTCTGCTCCTCTTCGCGGGCCTGCTGGCCTGGGCGGGGGCGCGCCAGCTGTTCGTCCGGCACCGGTGGGGCGGGTGCACGGTCGCGGTCATCGGACCGGTGGTGAGCATCGTGGACCGTCAGGGCCGCGTCCGGGGCGCCTTCGACCTCACCGGGGTGGGCGCGATGGAGGTGCGCCGGGGGGATCCCGGGGCTGCACACCTCTCCGGCCTGCTGACCACCGTCAGGGTGCACGAGCGGCGGAACCCACCGCAGGACGCCTCGATCTTCCCGCTGCACCTGGACGGCGCCGAGGACGCCGACGCGTTGGTCGACTTCCTGCACGCGGCGGCCCGGCGCAGGGGCGTTCCCTTCGTCAGCAGCTGAGCCCGGTCAGGGTGAGCCGGTCAGCCACTGAGCCGGTCAGGGTGAGCCGTCAGCAGGTGAGCCGGTCAGTCGGCGACCTTGAGGACCACCTTGCCGACGTGGTCGGAGGCGTCCACCAGTGCGTGTGCGCGGGAGACCTCCGCGAGCGGGAGCACCTCGTGGATCACCGGCTTCACCCGGCCGTCCTCCACCAGCGGCCAGACGAACTCGACCACCTCGGCGCAGATCTGTGCCTTCTGCTCCTCCGGGCGGCCGCGCAGAGAGGTGGCGATCACCTGCCCGCGCTTGTTGAGCAGCTTGGCGATGTTGAGCTCGGCCTTCACGCCGCCCTGCATGCCGATGATGACCAGGCGGCCGTCCTGGGCCAGGGCGTCGACGTTGCGCTCGAGGTACTTGGCCCCCATGTTGTCGAGGATGACGTCCACGCCGTACCCGTCGCTGGCCTGCTCCACCACTTCGACGAAGTCCTCGTCGCGGTAGTTGATGGGGACGTCGGCACCGAGCTCGGCGCAGACCGCGAGCTTCTCGGCCGACCCGGCGGTGGTGAACACCTTCACCGACAGCGCGGTGGCCAGCTGGATCGCGAAGGTGCCGATCCCGCCGGCGCCGCCGTGCACCAGGAACGAGTCGCCCGGCTCGAGGCCGGCGGTCATGAAGACGTTGGACCACACGGTGGTGGCCACCTCGGGCAGCGCCGCGGCGGAGACCAGGTCGAGGCCGGCCGGGACCGGCATCAGCTGACCGGCCGGGACCACGACCTTCTCCGCGTACCCCCCGCCCACGAGCAGGGCGCAGACCTCGTCGCCGACCTGCCAGTCGTGCACGCCCTCGCCGAGCGCGGAGACCCGGCCGGAGCACTCCAGGCCGAGGACGTCGGAGGCGCCGGGCGGCGGCGGGTAGAAGCCGCGTCGCTGCAGGGTGTCTGCCTTGTTCACGGCCGTGGCCACCACGTCCACCAGCACCTCTCCGGGGCCGGGGGTCGGGTCCTCGACCTCGACGACGGTGAGGACCTCGGGCCCTCCGGGTTCGGTGACCTTCACAGCGCGCATGCGCCGAGCCTAGTGGGCCTGCGGGGAGGCAGGTGCTCCCGCTCCCTCCCCGCGGGACGTCATGGGAATCGCTGGTTCTGACCCCCGGAAACGATGACGTCCGGGGAGGGGGGAGCCGGGCGAGGTGAGAGGGTGGGGGCATGGCTGAGCAGACCTCTGGGCAGACCTCTGGGCAGACCCCCACGCCGGACGCCGGACGCCTGCACGTGGCGCTGGTGCAGGCCGCGTCCACCCTGGACCCCGCGGAGAACGCGGCCACCCTGCGTCGGCTGGTTGCCCGCGCAGCCACCGAGGCGCGCCAGCTCTCCGCGGGCTCGGAACCAGAGGTCGAGGTGCTCGTGGTCCTGCCCGAGGTCTTCCAGCGCGACTTCGGTCGGCCGGACACCGACCTGTCCGCCGTCGCCGAGCCCCTCGACGGCCCGTTCGTCACCGCGCTGACCGAGGCGGCCGCCGAGCACCGGGTGACGGTCCTGGCCGGCATGTTCCGGCACGACGGGTCCGACGCCGCGGATCCCCGCCCGTTCAACACCCGCCCGTTCAACACGCTGGTCCTCCGGCGCCCCGACGGCAGCGGCGTGGAGTACGACAAGGTGCACCTCTACGACTCCTTCGGCTACAAGGAGTCCGACCGCCTGCGCGCCGGAGCCTGGACGCCCGTCACCGTCGAGGTCGGTGGCATGCGTCTGGGGCTCATGACCTGCTACGACCTGCGCTTCCCGGAACTGGCCCGGGCCCTCGTGGAGGCCGGTGCCGGGGCCCTGGTGCTGCCGGCGGCCTGGGGGGCCGGTGGCCGGAAGGTGGACCACTGGCGCACCTTGGTCCGGGCGCGGGCGATCGAGAACACCTGCTACGTCGCGGCGGTCGGCCAGCCAGCGCCCCGCTACAGCGGCCACTCCACCGTGGTCGCGCCCACCGGGGACGTCCTCGTCGAGGCCGGCGCGGGCAGCGCGACCGAGGTCGAGGTGCTGCACACCGTGCTGGAGGCCACTGAAGTGGCGTCCGTCCGTAACGTCAACCCCTCGTTGGCCAACCGACGCGGGTAATCTCGCGGGGTGTCTTCCCCGTCCGGCAGCAGCGCAGCACCCGAACCGAACGACCCTCCGGTGAACGGGAGGTCGCTCGGGGCTCACCCCGCCCAGGATCCGCCGGTCGGCGGTCGCCGCCGGGCCGCGGGCCCCGCGGACGAGATGCCGGTCGACGGGTGGCTCGAGCGCACCGGGACGCACCGGGCAGTCGGGGGTCGTCGGGCCTCGGAGCCACCCACGGGTGCCATCCCGGTGATCACCGCACCGCTGCTGGACGAGCACGGTGGTGGGCGTCGGATCCGTCCGACCGCGCCGGTGTCGGCCGCCCCGGAGACCGGCGCGCGCCAGGTCATCCGGTCCTTCGACCACACCGGGGAGATCCCGGCCGTCCAGGTGACGCTGCCGCCGCGTGAGCAGCACGCCCCGACGGCTCCCACCACGCCCGGCCCTGCGTCCGGCCCTGCGGTTGACCCTGCGGTCGGCTCACCGGTCGACTCTGCGGTCGACGTCGATCTGCCGCCGGCCTGGGCCCCGGCCGTCGAGCCGGTGACCACCCGCTGGGAGCTGCCCAGCACCACCGACCTGGCCGAGGCCGTCCTGGCCGGGCAGGTCGCAGCCGCGACCGGGTCCCCGGTCGAGCAGCCCGAGGAGTCGGTGTCGGAGAAGCTCGCGCGCCGCGAGCAGCGTTCCCGCCGCACCCGCGACTCGTTCGCGGCCCGCCGCGCCGAACGGCTGGCCGGCTCGGCCTTCGCCGGGCGCCCGGTGGCCGAGGCCGAGGCGGCCGCCGCGGTCGCCGACCTCGCTGCTGATGTCCCTGCTGGTGTCGCTGCCGATGTCGCTGCCGATGTCCCGGCAGGTCTCGCCGCGCAGCTGCCTGCCGTTCTCCCCGACGACCCCAGCGCCACCACCGTGGTGCCCGCGCTCCCGCCCCGCGAGCGGTCGCGTTCCCGCGCCTCGGTGGTCCGGGCGGTCACCCCGGCCTCCGAGGACGCGCGCACCGCGGCCCGCCCCCGTTTCCTGGCCTGGTGCGGGGTGCTCGCCCTGGGCGTCCTGCTGCTGGCCCTGGCTGCCCTGCACGTCGGACCCACCTGGTTCGACGGCGTCGGCGCGGTCGCCGTGCTCACCAGCTTCTGCTGGACTGCGGCCGCTCGCAGCGGCGGACGCCCGGTGATCTTCTCCGGGCTCGGGGCAGCGATCGGCGTGGCCGCGCTGCTGGTGGACGGTTCGGTGCTGCGCAGCGGCGCGGCGGTGATGACCTGCGTGGTCTCGGGCGTGCTGGCGGTGCTGCTGACGGTGCCGGCCAGGACCGTGCTCGGTGCCGTGCGGGAAGTGGCGGTGGCCACGGCCGTCGCCTCGGTCGGCGCCTTCGCCACCATCGGCTTCGAGCCGGTGGCCAGCACCTCCCGCTTCGAGCTGATCACGCTGCTCATCGGCATGTGCGCGATGGTGGTGCTGATCTGGCGCTTCGCCGCCGGCCTGCACGGGCTGGGCACCCGCGGTCTGGTGATCGTCGTGGCCGGAACCGCCCTGCTGGTCCTGAGCCAGGTGTACACCGAGCTGCTGCGCAACTACGGCTCGGCCGAGACGTTCGGCCCGGGCACCGACCTGGGCGGGTGGCTGCACGACACGTTCGGCGCCACGCCCCGTACCACCATCGTCTTCCTCGGCGTCCCGGCCCTGCTCTACGGCATCCACATGCGCGCGCGTCGCCGGCAGGGGTGGTGGTTCTGCACCTTCGGCGCGGTGGCCACCCTGCCGGTGGCCCAGCGCCTGGTGAACCTGGAGACGTCCTACGTGGAGGCCGGGCTGCAGACCTTCTACTCCGTCGCCCTCGGCTGCCTGGTCGGCTTCGCGCTGATCCGCCTCGACCAGCGACTCTCCGGTACCCACGGCGCCCGCGCCCGGGCGCTGGAGGAGGACGGCGCGCTGCGTCCCGAGCCGCGGCGGTTCGCGCCCCTCTGAGTCGTCGGCGCCCAGACGGTGCACAGCATGGCGAGGCCTCCCGGACACGTGCTCCGGGAGGCCTTCGTCGTTGTGGGGCGGACGGGTGCGCACGGGCGGTCCGGACGGTTACCGCACGGTCGTCGCGGCGGTTACCGGTACGCGTGGGTAACGCTTAGCGTCGGGCGCATGGCACGAGTCAAGACGCTGAAGATCGCGGCCGAGATGGTCGCAAACATCCTCGAGATCCCGGTCGCGGTGGGCACCCGGGTCGAGGTGGGCGACACCGTCGCGCTGCTCGAGTCGATGAAGATGGAGATCCCGGTCCTCGCGGAGACCGCTGGCGTCATCACCGAGGTGGTGGCCGAGCCGGGTGACGTGGTCCAGGAGGGCGACGTCCTCGTCGTCCTCGAGGGCTGAACCTCCGCGTCGAAGACTGAACCTTCGCGTCGAAGACGCGGCCTCCCGCCCCGCACCACCCGGCGGTCGGGCTCAGGAGTTCTTGCGCAGCCAGCCCATCAGGCCCTTGCCCGGGGTGAGGACGGGCTTGGCGGCGGGCGCGGGGTCAGCGTCGTGACCCTCGCACCACAGGTCGGCGGGGACGCTGCGGCGCACGTCGTCGACGTGCATCCCGCAGCCGGCCCAGGTGGTCTTGGCGCACTTCTTGCAGGTGACCGGACGGCACATGCGGTGTTCTCCTTCGGGGGGATGGTTCCGGGTGGTTCCCGGACGTCTCAGGGGTGGGCTCTCAGCCCAGGAGGGGCAGGACGGCGTCGCCGAGCACCAGGAAGCCGACCACCAGGACCAGGGCGGTGAACCCCCGGTGCAGCCAGGCCCGGTTGGCCCGTCCTGCGAGTCGGGTGCCGACCACGGTGGCCACCGCGGTGGCGGCGGTGAGCGCGGCCACCACGTCCCAGTCGGGGTGGATGCCGGTGCCGGAGCGCACCAGCAGCGCAGCGCTGCTGGTCACGGTGATGACGAGCATCGAGGTGGCGGCGGCGTTGGGCATCGGGAGTCCGAGCGAGAGCACCAGTGCGGGCACCACCAGGAATCCGCCGCCGACGCCGAGGAACCCGGTGAGGAACCCGACCAGGGTGGCGGTCGCCAGGATGCGCGCGAGGCGCGGCCACTCCAGGTGGAGGGTGGGTTTGAAGCCGACCACCGGGGTGTCGAACCCGCTCTCGCCCTCGCCGGCGCCGGGACGTCGCGCCCGCACCGCCATGGAGGTGCCGACGAGCAGCATCAGGGTGCCGAACGCCGTCATCAGCACCTGTTCGTCGACGTGACTCGAGGCGATCGCTCCCACGGTGGTGCCCCCCAGGGCGACCGCGCCGAAGGTGAGCCCGCGGGCCACCATCACGGTGTGCCGCCGCAGCGAGGTGAGCACCCCGATGAACGAGGAGACGCCCACCACGACCAGGGCGCCGGTGGTGGCCTGGGCGCCTGACTGGCCCAGGACGTGCATCAGTACGGGCACGGCGAGGATCGATCCGCCGGCGCCGAGCATTCCCAGGCTCAGGCCGATCAGCGTGCCGAAGAACGCCGCGCAGAGCAGCACGGTCATGACTCGACGAGTCCCACCTCTCGGGCGGAGTCGAAGGTGTCGTCGACGGCCACGACGTCGCGGCCGGCAGCGGCGAGGATCGAGGCGGCCGCGGAGGCGCGGTACCCCGCGGCGCAGTGCACCCACAGCTGTCCGTGCGGGATCTCGTCGGTCCGCTCCAGCAGCGTCGGCAGCGGGACGTTGACCGCGCCGGTGACGCGGGCCTGCGCGTGCTCGTCGCGGTTGCGGACGTCGACCACGACCACCGGACGGTGGTGCCGGACGTCGGCCAGGTCGGCGAAGGTGGCGATCGGGTAGCTGGCCGGGTCGGCGTCCGGGGCCCAGTCCCGCGGGCCGCCGGTGGCCTGGGCGACCGGACGGTCGATGCCGATCCGCACGAGCTCGCGCTGGGCTTCGGCCACCTGCTCCGGGGTCTCACCGAGCAGGGTCAGGGGCGTGCCCCAGGGGATGAGCCAGCCCAGGTAGGTGGCGAACGGCCCCTCGACGCCGAAGTTGAACGTGCCGGGGGCGTGTTTTTTGTGTCTTTAACTTCAAGCAAATTCTGTTTCACTTCCCAAAATGTAAATTTATAACCGACTGTTTTTCTGCCCTTTAAAACTGTTTCACATTCAATTTTCATATATGGTTTAAGTTCTTCTATTGCAGGATTAA
>JAZQNT010000053.1:0-4696 GCA_045627505.1 Nocardioides sp. | reverse complement strand
GGATGTTGGCCACCGCGTCCTCGAGGATGCGCAGGTTGGAGAGGCCGAGGAAGTCCATCTTGACCAGCCCCAGCGACTCGCACATGGGGTAGTCGAACTGGGTGATCACGGCACCGTCCTGGGGACGGGCCATGATCGGGACGATGTCGATCAGCGGCTCGCTGGACATGATCACGCCGGCGGCGTGGACGCCCCAGTTGCGGATCTGGCCCTCCAGACCCACCGCGGTGTTGTAGATCGTGCGGACGTCGTGGTCCTGCTCGAAGAGGGCGCGGAACTCGCCACCCTCGCCGTAGCGCTTGTGCTGCTCGTTGAAGAGCTCCTTGAGCGGGACGCCCTTGCCCATCACGTCGGCGGGCAGCGCCTTGGTGATCCGGTCGCCGATGGCGAAGCCGTGGTCGAGCACGCGGGCCGCGTCCTTGATCGCGGCCTTGGCCTTGAGCCGGCCGAAGGTGGCGATCTGGGCGACGCGCTCGGCGCCGTACTTCTCGGTGACGTACTGGATGACCTCACCGCGCCGGGCGTCGTCGAAGTCGATGTCGAAGTCGGGCATCGAGGGACGCTCGGGGTTGAGGAACCGCTCGAAGAAGAGCCCGTGCTCCAGGGGGTCGAGGTCGGTGATCTGCAGGGCGTACGCCGCGATGGAACCCGCACCGGAACCACGGCCGGGACCGACGCGGATCCCGTTCGCCTTGGACCACTGGATGAAGTCGGCCACCACCAGGAAGTAGCCGCAGTAGCCCTTCTGGGCGACGACGCCCAGCTCCATCTCGACCCGGTCCTTGACCTCCTGCGTGAGCCGCTCACCGGGGTAGCGGTTCTCGATGCCGCGCCACACCTCCTTGCGGAACCACGACTCCTCGGTCTCGCCGGCGGGAATCTGGGCTCGCGCCATGTAGCCACCGGTGGACTCGGTGAACTCGACGTTGCAGCGCTCGGCGATCTCCAGGGTGTTGTCGCAGGCCTCCGGCATCCCGAACTGGTCCGCCCAGAGCGCGCGCATCTCTGCCGCCGACTTGATGTAGTAGCCACCGCCGTCGAACTTCAGGCGGTTGGGGTCGGAGAGCCGCTTGCCCGAGGCCACGCAGATCAGCGCGTCGTGCGCGTCGGCGTCCTCGGGGTTGTTGTAGTGCGAGTCGTTCGTGGCGATGGGTCGGATGCCCATCTCCTTGCCCAGCCTGAGCAGGTCGTCACGGACCCGCTTCTCGATCGAGATGCCGTGGTCCATCAGCTCGAGGAAGACGTTGTCCACCCCGAAGATGTCCTGGAGCTCGCCGGCCTCCTGCATGGCCTCCTCGTACTGCCCCAGACGCAGACGGGTCTGGATCGCACCCGAGGGACAGCCGGTGGAGACGATCAGCCCCTTGCTGTGCTCGGCGAGGATCTCCTTGTCCATGCGCGGCTTGAAGTAGTACCCCTCGAGGCTGGAGCGCGAGGAGAGCCGGAAGAGGTTGTGCATGCCCTCGGTGGTCTCCGACCACATGGTCATGTGGGTGTAGGCGCCACCGCCGGCGACGTCGTCACCGCCCTCCTCGGCCGCATCGCCACGGCCCCACTTCACCCGCTTGCGCTCCCCGCGCATGGTGCCCGGCGTCACGTAGGCCTCGATGCCGATGATCGGCTTGACCCCGTACTTGTTCGCCTTCTTCCAGAAGTCGAAGGCTCCGTGCAGGTTGCCGTGGTCGGTCATCGCGATCGAGGTCATGCCCAGGTCACGGACGCGGGTGAAGAGGCCGTCGAGGAGCGAGGCTCCGTCCAGCATCGAGTACTCGGTGTGGACGTGCAGGTGGGCGAACGAGTCGTTGGCGACCGACATGAGGGGTTCGGTGGCTCCTTCTGAGGCGGGCGTGGCGGCACGGCGCGGGCTGGGGCCGTGCGGGTCAAGCCTAGGTGAGAGGACGGAGCGGCGGGGGCCCGACGCACCCGCCGGGGGCCCGGGGCGTCACCGACATCACGCCCTGCCCGAGGCCGCTGCTCCGCGCCAGGCCATCTGGACCTCGACCTCCCCCTCCGGCGACTCCTCGGCGGGGGCTCGGCCGACCTCGACCAGCCCCTTGGCCCGGTAGAAGTCGCGGGCCGGCAGGTTGCGCTCGAAGACCCACAGCCCGAAGCCGTCGGGCAGGAATGACTTCACCAGGTCGAGCAGCGAAGTGCCGATCCCCTGGCCCGCACCGGCGGGGTCCACGTAGAGGTCGTCGAGCCACCCGACCCGGACGTCGTCGGGCAGCACGAAGCGCACGAAGCCCACAAGCGTCGCGTCCTCCGCCTCCGCGACCCAGACCTGGTCGGTGCCCAGGCCGTCGCGCAACTGGTCGGTGAGCTCATCGACGCTCCAGGCGTGCGCCGGCATGGGAGCAGCCCGGCGGGCGCGCAGCTGCAGCTGCACCAGCTCGTCCAGCTCCTCGCGGGCAGCCGGCCGCAGCCGGGTGACCTCCGGGGCCTCCCCCGGCGAGGAGGGTGGGTCAGTGGGCTCCACGGACAACCTCGAGCGCGTGCGCGAGGTCGTCGGGGTAGCTCGACTCGAAGCTGACGTACTCCCCGGACTCTGGGTGCTCGAAGCCGAGCTTGACCGCGTGCAGCCACTGCCGTTCCAGGTTGACGCGACGGGCCAGCACCGGGTCGGCGCCGTAGGTCACGTCGCCCACGCACGGGTGCTTGAGTGCCGACATGTGCACCCTGATCTGGTGGGTCCGACCAGTCTCGAGGTGGATCTCCAGCAGGCTCGCGAAACGGTGCGCCTCGAGCGTCTCGTAGTGGGTGATGCTGTGCCGACCGTCGGCCATCACGGCGAACTTGTAGTCGTACTTGGGGTGACGTCCGATCGGGGCGTCCACGGTGCCCTGCAACGGGTCCGGGTGGCCCTGCACGAGGGCGTGGTAGGTCTTGTCCACCGTGCGGTGGCGGAAGGCGTTCTTGAGCACCGAGTAGGCGCGCTCGGACTTGCAGATGACCATCACGCCCGAGGTGCCGACGTCGAGCCGCTGGACGATGCCCTGCCGCTCGGACGCACCCGAGGTGGAGATCCGGAAACCGGCACCGGCGAGATGGCCGACCACCGTGGGACCGGTCCACCCGGGACTCGGGTGCACCGCGACGCCGACCGGCTTGTCGATCACGACGATGGCGTCGTCGTCGTGGATGATCTTGATGCCCTCCACGATCTCCGGCACGACCTCGAGCGGGTCCACCTCCACCGGGATGGTCACCTCGAGCATCGCGCCGGGGTTGACCCGGTCGCTCTTGGCCACGCCGGTGCCGTCTACCTGGACGTTGCCCATCACGATCAGCTCGGCGGCGCGGGAGCGGGAGAATCCGAACATCCGCGCCATGGCGGCGTCCACCCGCTCGCCCGCGAGCCCCTCGGGGACGAAGACCGTCCGCTGGTCGGCGTGAGCGCTCATCGCTGCTCCTCCTGCTGGTTGTACTGGTCCTGCTCCGCGGCCGGGAGGGACTCCTGGTCCTGCCCGGCGCCCTCACGGGTGCCGTCGATACGGACCCCTCGGAAGGTCTGCAGGATGATCACCGCCGCGGCGGCGTTGATGCACATGTCGGCCACGTTGAAGACCGGGAACGAGCCGAAGCTCAGGAAGTCCACCACGTGCCCGTGGAAGGCGCTGGGCTGGCGGAACACCCGGTCGACGAGGTTGCCCAGCACCCCTGCGAGCAGCAGGCCGAACCCGAGCGCCCACATGAGACTGCCGAGCCGACGCGAGAGCCAGAGCACGACCACCGCGGCCACGGTCGAGATCAGGGTGAAGACGCTGGTGAACCCGGCCCCGGTACTGAACGCGGCACCCGGGTTGAAGACCAACCTGAGCTGGAACCAGTCTCCGATGACACCCACGGGTCCGTCGGCGAGGGCGTGCAGCGCCCACTCCTTCGTCCCTTGGTCGAACGCGAGGCCCAGCACGGCGACCACCGCGAAGACGAGGCGGAGTCGGGGACGGGAACGGGGAGTCCGGTCGCCGCTGTCCGGCGATTCACTGCGAGCTGCTTGCATGTCGTGTGCGAGTCTCCCACACGACCCCCAGCAGGACCGCTTCCACCATCGCTCCGCGAGGGACGGCGGAAGCAGGCGTCATCGGGTCCCGAGCTTCTCCTGACGCTGCTTGCAGGGCAGGCACAGCGTGGCCCTCGGGAACGCCATCGCCCGCAGCTTGCCGATCGGCTCGCCGCACGACTCGCACACGCCGAAGGTCCCGGCCTCGAGGCGGGCCAGTGCGGCCTCCACCTGCTCGAGGTTCTGCCGTTCGGTGGTGAGCAGCTGCAGGTCCTGGTCGCGCTCGAGCGTGGTTGACCCCACGTCCGCCTGGTCCTGCCCGGCGCCGTCGCCCGCGTCGGTCATCAGGCCGTTGACCTCGCGCTCCAGCACGGACAGCAGACCCGCGATCCGGGCCCGGTGCTCGCGGAGGTCGTTGGCCACCTCGTCGAACTCCTCGGCCGTCCAGGGATCCTCGTCGTCCTTGTGCGCGAGCACCCCCAGCCTCGGGTCGTCGGCAGCAGTCTGCTTTGAAAGGCGACGGACTGGATAAGATATTCGGCGCGATAGACACGCTGATGCCATATAACCCAGCGTTCATCAATGTGACCTGCCATCGCGAAGAGGTGAAATATACCGAGCGTCCTGATGGTTTGATAGAGAAGCATATCGTAAGAAGACGCCCTGGAACAGTAGGTGTTTCGGCTGCGATAAAGC
>JAZQNT010000052.1:0-6653 GCA_045627505.1 Nocardioides sp. | reverse complement strand
GCAGGGGTGTTCCCGCCGGTTGCGGCGGGTTCGGCCTGGGGCTGGACAGCCATGGTGTTGTCTCCTTGGAAAATGCAGCTAAGTGTGAGGGGAGTTACTGCAACCCAGCGTACCTGATACGCTGAGTATCGTGAACACCGCCTTACAAGATCCCCCTCCCCCCGCACCGTCGGATGGCCGGTCGCTGCGCTGGGAGGCGCACCGGGCCGAACGTCGCCGTGAGCTGATCAAAGCAGCCAGGCGTGCCGTTCATGCCCTGGGTTCCGGAGCCTCCATGGAGGAGATTGCGGCCGCCTCCGGAACCTCCAAGTCCGTCTACTACCGCTACTTCGGCGACAAGGCGGGCCTGCAGCAGGCAATGGGCGAGGTTGTCCTTTCCCAGATGCAGGACAAGATCCTCGCCGCAGGCCGCACCGCGGATTCGCCCCGGGCCCTCCTTCAGCTCACCCTGCAGGTCCGCTCCCCCGAGCTCGAGCGCCAGGTGCAGCAGCCGGTGAGCATCCACGGTGTTGGCGTGGAACGAGCTTCCCCCGAACTCGAGACCCTCGTCGGCCGCCACCTGCTGGGTGCGGGCCAGCATCTGCCGGACCTGGTCGGGACCACCCGGGAACTTGGCCCCCAGCGCCTCCACCGTGGTGACCCCGGCGCCCTTCTCCGCAGTGGGGTCGAGCTGGTAGGAGCGCCAGACGACCTCGACCTCCTCGGAGTGCTCGAACTCGGCGAGCGCGGCCTCGAGCCGCCGCTTGCCGATGTAGCACCAAGGACAGACCACGTCGGAGAAGATTTCGATGCGCATGTGCTGTCAACGGTGCGGGGGCGCGAGATGTTCCCGCTCCACGTTGTCCCGGGTCAGGATCCGGAGGTGACCGTCGACGCACCGCCTGCGGTCGGGGTCTCCGTCCCGGGCGCACGTCGCGCGTCCCGGGCCGTGGCCCATTCCACCGTCGTCACGGCGGCCAGCACGAGCACGAGCGGGACGTAGAGGTAGAGGTAGCGCGATCCGCCCTCGAAGAGCAGGAGGAAGGCGAACAACCCGGCCACCGACAGCCGCATGACCGCGAAGGCCACCCCGTGGATGCGGCGCCGCCACCAGAAGGCCGGCGCCACCAGCAGCAGGAGCACGCCGAACCAGACGCTCTGGCGGACCAGGGCGAGCCACCGGTACTGCTCGTGGTGCGGGGTCATCCATGTGCGCAGTTCCCGGCTCAGGGGGTCATGGAACTCCCAGGGGCGATCAGGGTTGCTCATGTAACCGTGCCGGAAGGCGTTGAAGTTTCCGTCGCCGAGCATCCAGGTCGCCTTCTCGTTGAGGAAGCGCGGGTACCCGACCGGCCCCCAAGCCTGCACCCGGTCGACCCACACCTCGAAGCTGTGCTCGAAGCGTTCCTCGGGGGGCACCGACTCGGTGAGCTCGACGTCCGCGCCGTTCCAGCCGCCCCAGGCGCGGTTGAAGGTCTCCTGGTTCTCCTGGTACCCGGCCCCCATCATCAGGAAGTGGGTCAGGGGCATCGCGAGGTCCTTCTCCTCGCCCCCGGGCATGATCCCGGTGCGCCCCACGACCACTCCCAGCACCACCGAGGCGAGCGTGGCGCCGACCGCGACCCCCGCCAGCGCATATCCGAGCCGCCGGGCGCCGGCGCGCCACCCGCCCCGTCGCCGCAGCTCCAGGAGGACTCCGGCGAGCACCGCCAGCAGGGCGAAGACCACGGTCGGCTTGATCCGGTAGCCGACGAGGCCCAGGAGCCCGACCCCTGTCCAGCACAGCACCTGCACACGAGCCGACGCCGTGTCGCGCGCCACCAGGAAGAGCAGCACGATGCCAATCGGGAAGACCGTCCCCAGCGTGTCGGAGTAGGCCACCCCGATCCACGGGGAGACCACCACCAGCGGCACGGCCGGGACGAGGACGACGTACCCCGCCATCGGACCGGCGACCCGCCGGGCCAGCGTCCACATGAGGACCACTGCTCCGCCGAGGGCCAGGACGTTGAGCAGCACCGTGCCCATGCCCATCGAGGAGACACCCAACAGGTCGCAGAACTGGTACCAGCGCGCCAACCACCCGACCAGGGACAGGTTGTTGGGGTAGCGGGCGGCCATGACGGCGTGGTCCTCCGCGGTCCGGTGCCCGTGGGCGAGCCCGTGGCCCCAGTCCTCCACCGCCCCCGCGTCCCAGCCGGGCGGAAACCGCACGGCCATGCCGAGCCTCACCATGACGATCGCTGCGGCTGCCAGCGCCCCGATCCCGATGCCGCGCCGGACCCGGGCGTGCCGCTCCAGCCAGTCGACGGGGCGACGACCCCAGCGCGCAACTCCGTGCATCAGGGCCACGACCGCCAGGGCACCGACCCAGGTCCACGCCCGGGCGAAGTACTCGAAGGGACGCATCGGGTCCAGGAGGATCCACAGCAGGACCCAGGCGAACCCCAGGCAGACGAGCCACGACAGCGTGGCGGCCACGAGGTTCTGCTCCCCCGCGGTGCGAAACCTCGCGACGAACGCTCCACGGTGCGGGCGCGGCGGCACGCTCACTGGTCCCGCTCCACGAAGACGTACACCCGGTAGGCCACGAAGTTCCAGACCATTCCGGCGGCGATGGCGGCCAGCTTGGGCAGCCACACCTCAGCGGTCGCCGACCCACCCCACACGGCGACGAGGCCGGTGGCGACCGCCCAGATCACGACGGGCTGGACCACCCACAGACCGATGCCGGTGGTGAGGACGAATCTGGGGGCGCTCTCCCGGACCGACGCGGTGGACCTGAAGGAGAAGCTGCGATGGGCGAAGAAGCCGAACGTCATGCCTGCGCTGGTCGAGGCGAAGTTGGCCAGCAGGAGCGGCCAGCCGGCCAGTGACAGGACCCCGAACAGCACCAGGTCGATGATCGTGTTCGCGACGCCGACGAGGGCGAAGCGTCCCGCCTGCCCCACACGTCCGGTCTGCGGGGGGCTCCCCGGGGAGGCGGGTGCCGGGGAGTTCACCTGCGCCCGGGCGGCGCGGTGACGCCGGACGGTTCCCCGGCCACCAGCTGCACCGAGTAGAGCGGCCGGCGCTGCACCTCGTTGTAGGTGCGACCGACGTAGGCCCCCAGGATGCCCAGCATGGTGATCTGGACGCCCCCGATCAACAGCATGACGATCGCCAGGAAGGCCCAGCCGGGCACGGCACTCTCCGGCGTGAAGATCTTGACGGCCAGCGCGTACACGGCGCCCAGAAGGCTGAGGAGGGACACCAGGTAGCCCACGCGGGAGATCACCTGCAGGGGCACGGTGGAGAACCCGAAGATGCCGTCGCCCGCGAAGCGCAGCATCTTCTTCAGCGGATAGCCGGAGGCACCGGCGAAGCGTGAGTCCCGGTCGAAGAGCACGGCCTCCTGCCGGAAGCCGACGTGGGAGACGAGTCCGCGCATGAAGCGATTCTGCTCGCGGTAGCGGCGCAGTTCCAGGATCACCCGGCGGTCCATCAGCCGGAAGTCGCCGGTGTTGCGCGGGATGTCGATCGAGGCGAGGCGGGTCAGGACGCGGTAGTACCCGTTCGCGGTGGCCCTCTTGAAGCGGGAGTCGTCGCGGCTTCGGCGCTGGGCGTAGACCACGTCGACGCCCTCCTCCCACTTGGCCACCAGCTCCAGGGCGACGCGTGGGGGGTCCTGGAGGTCGGTGTCCATGATGATCGCCGCGTCGGCCTCACACAGGTCGAGGGCAGCGGTGATCGCCTTCTGGTGCCCGTAGTTGCGCGACAACGAGACCACGCAGACCCGGTCGTCCTGCTGCCGCAGCTCCAGCACCTTCTCCAACGAGGCGTCCGTGGACCCGTCGTCGACGTAGAGGAACGAGACGTCGTACCGCGGCTCGAGCTCGGCGACCGCGCTGGCCAGCGTCATGTGGAAGTGCTCGATCCCCTCCTCCTCGTTGTAGACCGGGAGCAGGAACTGGATGCTGGCCCGCGCCGGCGGCTCGGCCTCCTGCGCGACTCCGGTCTCGCCGACCCGTGGGTCGTTCGGGGGGACGGCGGGGACGCTCGAGCTTTGCGACATCGGGAGGGAGACCCTTCCATGAGAGGTGACGCGGGGACGTCACACTCGTCCCCCCGGACGACAGCCAACAGGCCCGGCCGCCAGCGAACTGGCGATCGGGCCTGTCAACAGGATAGATCAGGGCGAACCCCACGGGTGCTCGTACCTCACCTGCTGACGACCGTCAGCAGCCCGCTGCCCCGCAGCCGCTACTCGACCAGCTGCAGCGGGCGGTCCTCACGCCGCGAGGCGACGTGAGCCTCGCGGTGGGGTGCCCCACGTTCCGCACCCCGTGACTCCCACGCCCGCGCCAGGTGCAGCAGGGTGACGGTCGCAAGCAGCACGTAGACCGGGAGGTAGAGGTACAGGTACCTGGACCGCGCCTCGAAGAACATCAGGAAGACGGTGAGCGCAGCGACAGCCAGACGCATGGCCATGGTCTCCGGTGCGAAGAGACCGCCGCCCCACCAGAACGCTGGGAGGACCACCAGGGCCAGGACAGCAATCCACGCCCCCTGCCACAACGCCTTCGTGACGTCGTAGTGGGCGCCGTGCGGCCCGAGCCACTCGCGCACCGCACCACTGAGGTCGTCCTGTGTGTCCCAATCGATCGGGTGGCTGGCGTGCCCCGCCTCCTGGTAGGCGAAGAAGCTCCCGTCGCCGTACACCCAGGTGGCCTTGTCCACCAAGAACTGCAGGTAGCCGACGCCCCCCATCGCGGAGACGCGCTCGACGTACTCACCGATGCCGTTGGCGACGCGCTGGTCCGGTGGCCAGGACTCGGTCAGGAAGACGTCCTCCTCGGAGTAGCTTCCGGTCCCCTGGGCGCCCATCATGAGCCAGTGCGTGGCGGGGAAGGCCACGGCCTTCTCCTCCTCGGTGAAGGCGAAGTCCATGGAACTGACCAGGGCTGCCCCAGCCACAGACGCAGCCACCGCTCCTAGCAGCAGACCCACGCCTGCGCTCACGCCGCGACGGAGCCGTGCCCGCCCACCATGGTCTCGGACCACCCGGATGGCCGAAGCAATCACCACCGCCACCAGCGCGAAGACCACCGTGGGCTTCACCTGGTAGCCGGCCAGGGCCACTGCCCCGATCATGAACCACAGCACCGCCCTCGCCCGGTCCGACCGGGCGGTGGGCAGGCGCAGGAAGAGGTGCAGGACCAGCACCGGGAAGACCATGCCGATGGTGTCCGAGTACGCGGTGGCGATCCACGGAGAGGTCAGCACGAACGGGACGAGGAGGGCCAGCAGGACGAGCCCGCCACGCACGCCACAGAGTTGGCAGGCCGTCCGGTAGGCCAGCACCACGGTGGCCGCGAGTACCAGGACGTTGAGCAGCACTGCCCCGGCGCCGAGCCCCTGGAGCCCGAGCAGACCGCAGAGTTGGTACCACTTGGTCAGCGCGGCCAGCAAGAGGTGGTTGTTCGGATAGCGGAGGAGGTCGTCACCGTGGTCGCCGATGTAGGTACCGGTGGCCATCTCGTACGCCCAGGACTCCAGTGCCCCCGCGTCCCAGGCTGAGGTGAACCGGAGGGACGCCCCCAGCACCACCAGGCAGGGCAGGAGGACGGCGAGCGCCCCCAGGAGAATGCGACGCCTGGTCTGGGGCCGGTCCTGCAGGTACGCGGCAGGCCGACGTGTGGCGAGGACGAGCGCCACCCCCAGGGCGAGGAGCAGGGCGGCCAGCGGCAGCGCCACGCGCCGGGGGGTGCCGGGTCCGGGCTCCATCGGGTCCACCTGCGTCTGCAGCAGGACCCACCCGAGCGCGGCCAGCACCATCAGCGACAGCACCGCGGAGAGCACGCTCCCCTCACCCGCGGCGCGCAACCTGGCAACGGCGCGCGAACCGCCTCGTCGCGCCCGGCCGCGGTGACCGCGACTGCCCTCCACACCTGTTGACACCGCTCGCCCTTGCACCTCGCCCACCCGGATTCCGGGCCGAGACTAGGGCGACAGCCAGGCGGGGCGCCGGCGTTCGGGACTTCTCGGAGCTGTGGCCCTCCCCACATCAGCCCGGACAGGGTGGGCCCGGCCACCACGCAGGAACGCCGGAGGCCCGCCGAGTCTCCTCGACGGGCCTCCGAAGCCAATCACTGTGCCGGACCATTCAGTGCGCGGGCGTCAGAGTCCGCGCACGTCCCGGCGCCGGCTGTGCCGCAACTGCGCTGCGACCGGTTCACAATCAGCGAGCAGCCGAACCCTCGGTGTAGTCAGCGTCCTGCTGCTTCCACGAGAAGTGGCCGCGGAGCTTCCGGCCGGTGGCCTCGATCGGGTGAGCGGCACCGCTGGCACGCAGCTCGAGGAACTCCGGAGCACCGGCGTCCTGGTCGTCGATGAAGCGCTTGGCGAAGTTGCCGTTCTGGATGTCGGCGAGAACGGCCTTCATGTTCTCCTTCACCGACGGGTCGATGACGCGCGGGCCGGAGACGTAGTCGCCGTACTCAGCGGTGTCGGAGACCGACCAACGCTGCTTGGCGATGCCGCCCTCCCACATGTACCGAACCCTTCCCGACATTTGGACACTTATTGAAGCATAGAGTTAACGAATTATGGCAAACAACGATTTTGATGACGTAAGGCTTCATGCCACCCAAACCATTGATGCTGTAGGCAGAAGCTACAGTAAAATCAGCCGC
>JAZQNT010000051.1:0-3591 GCA_045627505.1 Nocardioides sp. | reverse complement strand
TCGACGTCCATCAAGACGGTGGAGGAGAAGTTCGGCGCCCAGCCGGCCGGCTTCGACACCTACTCCGAGTGCGTCGACCAGGTGCTCGACGGCACGGTGGACGCGATGACCACCGACGGCGCGATCCTGATGGGCTACGCGGCCGAGAACCCCGACGACCTCAAGGTGGTCGTCGATCCGTTCAGCGAGGAGCGCTACGGAGTCGGCTACAACAAGTCGAACCCCGAGATGTGCCAGTGGATCACCGACACGCTCAAGAAGGCCCAGGAGGACGGCACCTGGGCGGAGGCCTTCGAGGAGACGCTCGGCAAGTCCGGCGTCGAGACCCCCGAGCCGCCGGCCATGGACGCCTGCGCCTGACCGGCTCCTGAGCCGCTCCTGAACCGCAGGTCCGCCGCACGGACCGGACGAGGCCGACGACGCACACCCGTCGGCCTCGTCCCGGCCCCTCGTCGAACCACCACTCGTCGCACCACCGCCCGGCTGTTCCCAGGGAGAAAGGAGGACAACGCATGGAAGCGGTGTTCTCGAACTTCGACGAGTACCTCAAGGCCTTCGGGCTCACGGTGCTGCTGTTCCTGGTGTCCGGGATCGCCTCCCTGATCTGGGGCACGATCCTGGCCGCCTGCCGGGTGGGGCCCGTCTCGGTGCTGCGCGGCGCGGCGACCTTCTACGTCACGATCTTCCGCAACACCCCGCTGCTGATGATCTTCGTGTTCTGTGCGATCGGTCTGCCGCGGATCGGGTGGTCGTTCACGTGGGTCGAGGACGTCCACATCGCCGGGTGGAACTTCTCGGCGTTCTTCGTGCGGGCCGTCATCGCCCTGACCCTCTACACGTCCGCCTTCGTCTGCGAGGCCGTCCGCTCGGGCATGAACTCGGTCCCGCTGGGACAGGCCGAGGCCGGGCGGGCCATCGGCCTCACCTTCGGCCAGTCGATGCGCTACGTGATCCTGCCGCAGGCGGTGCGTGCGGTGGTCGCCCCGATCACCAACGTCCAGATCGCCTTGATCAAGAACACCTCCATCGCCGCCGCGTTCGGCATCGCCGAGGCCACCAACGTGATGCGCAAGTTCACCAACGCGTACGCCGACCAACGCCCGGAGATCTTCCTGCTCTTCGCACTGGGCTACGTGGTGATCGTCGAGGTGGTGGCGTTGTCCTCCTACGCCCTCGAGCGGAAGGTACGGGTGGCACGATGAGCGCCTCGGTCCTCTTCGACGCACCCGGCCCCAAGACCCGGGCCCGGCACCGGATCTACACCGTGCTGGCCAGCCTCCTGCTGCTGGCGCTGGTCGGGTTCATCGTCAAGCGCCTCTACGACGAAGGCCAGTTCGAGTGGCGGCTCTGGGAGTACTTCGTCACGCCGTCCTACCTCGAGGTGATCGTCAGGGCCCTGTTCGACACCCTGGCCATGGCCGCGGTCGCCATCGTGCTGGCGGTGCTCCTGGGGCTCCTCCTGGGCATGGGGAAGATGTCGGTGCACGCCTGGTGGCGCTGGCCGAGCTGGGTGCTGGTGGAGTTCTTCCGCGCCGTGCCGGTGCTGCTGCTGATGATCTTCCTGTTCAGCTGGCTGGCGATCGGGGACGGACCACTCTCGGAGTTCTGGTGCGTGGTCATCGCCCTGACCCTCTACAACGGCACCGTCCTGGCCGAGGTGTTCCGGGCCGGCATCAACGCCGTGCCGCGAGGGCAGTCCGAGGCCGCGTACGCGGTCGGGATGCGCAAGACCCAGGTGATGTCCTACGTGCTGCTCCCCCAGGGCGTGAAGATGATGCTGCCGGCACTGGTCAGCCAGATGGTCGTGGCCCTCAAGGACACCTCGCTCGGCTACTACATCACCGCCCCCGGCCTGACCTATGCCTACAAGCTCATCGCCGGCGAGGGCCGCAACCACATCCCCACCGCGATCGTCATCTCCGTGCTCTACATCCTGGTCAACCTGCTGCTCACCTGGCTGGCCACCTGGCTGCAGAGGCGGCTGGCCGGTGAGAAGAAGGCGATCGTCCCCGACGCCGACAGTGGACTCGTCCAGGTCACCGACCAGGGCACGGGCCGCGGGTTCTGAGCCGCGGGTTCTGAGCCGCGAGGACAGCGCCCCGCCCGTCAAGGCATGGCGCCCCGGCCCGTCAAGGCATGCTGGTTCAGTGACCAGCAAGAGGGCGACCAGGCGGATGACCGGCGCGGAGCGACGCGAACAGCTGATCGAGGTCGCACGGGGCATCTTCGCCGAACGGGGCTTCGAGGCCACCTCGATCGAGGAGGTGGCCAGTCGGGCCCAGGTCTCCAAGCCTGCGGTGTACGAGCACTTCGGCGGCAAGGAGGGGCTGTACGCCGTGGTCGTTGACCGCGAGGTCACCCACCTGCTGACGACGATGCGGGCCGCGCTCACCGGCGGCGGCCCACGCCAACTGCTCGAGGGCGCCGCGGTGGCGCTGCTCGACTACATCGAGGCGCACCCCGACGGGTTCCGGATCCTGGTGCGCGACACCCCGATCGGAGCCTCGACGGCCAGCTTCCAGTCGATCATCGGCGACGTGGCCACCCGGATCGAGGGGATCCTGGTGAGCGAGTTCAAGGCCCGGAAGCTCGACCACCGGGCCGCCCCGATGTACGCACAGATGCTGATCGGCGCCACCGTCACCCTGGGCCAGTGGTGGCTGGACAGTCAGCGCCCCGCCAAGGAGGTCGTGGCCGCCCATCTGGTGAACCTCGCCTGGAACGGGCTGTCCGGCCTGGAGGCGAAACCGCACCTGACGGCGGCCGGGTGAGCTCGACGGGACCGATCGTGGACCCCGTCCCCGAAGCCAGAGGGTGGTCGAGGCGGCAAGAATCTCGACGCACACATTTCACGACATCAAGATTCTCGACTCCTCGCGACAGTTGTACGCTGGCTCCATGCGGGACGAAGTCGACGAGCTGGTAGCAGCCTGGGCGCGGGAGCGCGCCGACCTCGACCTCATGCCGGTCGAGGTCTTCAGTCGGATCGGGCGTCTGGCCCGGCACCTGGACCTCGCCCGCAAGGACGCCTTCGCCGCCAGCGGCATCGAGTCGTGGGAGTTCGACGTGCTCGCTGCGCTGCGGCGCGCCGGCGACCCGTACGAACTCTCCCCCGGCAAGCTCCTGCGCGAGACGTTGGTGACCTCGGGGACCATGACCAACCGCGTCGACCGGCTCACCGGGCGCGGCTTCGTCGAGCGCCTGCCCGACCCCAACGACCGCCGCGGGGTCCTGGTCCGGTTGACCCCGGAGGGCAAGGTGGCGGTCGACGCCGCCTTCGAGGCCCTGCTCGAGGCCGAGCGTGCGCTGATGCCCGACCTGGACGACGCCGAGCGTGACCAGCTGGCCACCCTCCTGCGCCGCCTGCTCGAGCCGTTCAACTGACCACGCCCGCTGGGTGCCCGCTCCGCTCCCCCGGGACGACTACCCACCCCCGGGACGTCATGAGAAGTGCGGGTCCGGACCCCCGATTCCCATGACGTCCGGCGGGAAGGGGACGAGGCGATCAGCTGACGATCAGCCCTCGGCGATCTCCGCGGCTTCGAGCCACTCCATCTCCAGGGCGTCCTTCTCCTCGGCCAGCTCGCGCAG
>JAZQNT010000050.1:0-4534 GCA_045627505.1 Nocardioides sp. | reverse complement strand
CCCTGCAGGCCCTGGCCACCGTGCCCCGCCCCCGTTGCCCCCCGCCCCGTTGCCCCCGCGCCCCAGCGGTTGTGGCCGCGAAAGGGGCCTTTCGGCGACCACACCCGGTGGGGCGTGAGCGGGCTGGGGACGGTCGCCCCGGCGCGCGACAGCATCCCGCGAGCCTGCCGGTATGCGCCTGGAGATCACCCGCCCCGGACCGGTCCTGCCCGTCCGCGTCGATCCGTCCGGCGCCGATGGGCCGACACGCGCCCAGTCGCGAGGCCGACGGTGGCGGCGCTCGTCCAGAGGGCTGTTCGTCCCGGCTGACGTCGACCCCGACGCGGCAGTGCAGCGCATCGTCGAAGCCGCCGCAGCTGCCCCGGACGGCAGCGCGGTCACGGGGTGGGGCTCGTTGTACTGGCGAGGTGCTGCGTGGTTCGGGGGCGTGGGCAGCTCCGGAGAACTCCTGCCCGTGCCGCTGGCGGTGGGCGACCGCCGGCACGCGCCGCTCCGGACGGAGGTCGAACTCTGCTACGACTGGCTCTTCGAGGACGACATCACCGAGATCGACGGACTTCCGGTGACCCGACCCGAACGTGCCGTCTGCACCGCGACCCTGCGCCAGCGCGGCATCGAGGCATCCGTCCAGACGATCGACATGGCGCTCGCCTCGAGGCTGGTCACGGCCTCAGGTCTCGCGGCGTACGCAGATCGGCTTCGTGGACGACCGCACTCCCGACGCCTGCTGTCGGCGGTGGCGCTGGCCCGGGACAACGTCTGGTCACCGATGGAGACAACGATGCGGCTGCGGTGGATCGGTCGACGACCGGCAGCGCCTCTCCTCTGCAACGCCCCGCTCTTCGACCACTCGGGGGCGCACCTCCTGACGCCGGACCTCCTCGACCCGGTCGCAGGTGTGGCAGGCGAGTACGACGGCCGGGTGCACGACGAGTCGCGGGTCCGCCGTCGAGACCTCGAACGGGAGGAGAAGGCCAGGTCCGTGGGCCTCGAGGTGGTCTCCATGGTGTCCACCGACCTCGTCGACCTGGCCTCCTTCGAGCGGCGCCTGGACGCGGCCTACGCCCGTGCTGCCCGCCGGTCCCACTCCGGCCGCTGGACGTTGTCAGTGCCGTCGTGGTGGTCGCCGAGCAGTCACGCCCCACCGGTTCTGGTCGAGAATCCGCCGTCCTGACGACCAGAACCGGTGGGGCGCGGAGGGTCAGGCCATGAGGCGAACCACGTCCCGCTGGAGTGCGGGACCGAGGGTGCCCCAGCCCGGTTCGTAGGCGTACACCTCGCGCAGGGGCGTGCCTGCGCGTTGTCCGTCCATCAGGTCGATGTCGTCGACGCTGACCAACCCGGGATGGGGCACCCCGATGGCCTCGGAGAGCTTCACCAGGTCGCGGTGCAGCGCACGGACGTAGTTGGCCAACCGCTGGCTCTTCGTCGTGGGGTCCAGGCCACGGGTCAAGCGCGGGTCCTGGGTGGCGACGCCGACCGGGCACCGGTCGGTGTGGCACCGCTGCGCCTGGATGCAGCCGATGGCGAGCATCGCCTCACGCCCGACGTTGATCAGGTCGGCGCCGAGCGCCATCGCCACGATCGCGTTCTCCGGCAGGCCCAGCTTGCCGGCTCCGACGAAGGTGACGTCGTCGGTGATCCCGGCGGCCGCGAACCGCTTGTAGACCTCGGCGAACCCGACGCGGAACGGGTATGCCACCGAGTCGGCGAAGACCAGCGGCGCCGCTCCGGTGCCGCCCTCGCCCCCGTCGACGTTGACGAAGTCGACCCCGCGCTGGCCGTCGACCATCCGCTCGACCAGCTCGTCCCAGAACTCCAGGTTGCCCACCGCCGACTTGATCCCCACCGGGAGACCGGTGGCGTCCGCGACGGTCTCGACGAAGTCCAGCATCTCGTCGACATCACCGAAGGCGGTGTGGCGCGACGGCGAGGCGCAGTCCTCCCCCACCGGGATGCCCCGGGTGGCGGCGATCTCGGCGCTCACCTTCACCCCGGGCAGCATCCCACCCAGCCCCGGCTTCGCACCCTGGGAGAGCTTGACCTCCAGCGCGCGCACCGGGTTGGCCTGCACGAGGTCCACCAGCCGCGCCAGGTCGAAGCGGCCACGTTCGTCGCGGCAGCCGAAGTAGGAGGTGCCGATCTGGAAGACCAACTCGCCGCCGCGCTGGTGGTACGGCGAGAGCCCACCCTCCCCGGTGTTCTGCAGGCAGTTGACGATGCCCGCCCCCTCGTTGAGGGCGCGCACGGCCGGCCCGGACAGCGATCCGAAGCTCATGCCGGAGAGGTTGACCAGCGAGAGCGGACGGAAGGCATGACGGCGCCCCCGCGCCGCCCCGAGGACCTTCGCCGAGGGCAACGGCTCGCCCTCCCGGGCGTGCGGGGCGGTCTGGGCACCGCGGCCACTGAACGTGCGGTGCTTGATGATCGGGTAGCCGACGGTGCGCTCGACGTCGTTGTCGGTGCCGAACCCGAAGTAGTTGTTGACCCCCTTGGACGAGGCGTACACCCAGCGGCGGTGGTCGCGGGAGAAGGGGCGCTCCTCGTCGTTGCTGGTGACGATGTACTGCCGCAGCTCCGGCCCGACGGTCTCCAGCAGGTAGCGGAAGTGCCCGATCACCGGGAAGTTGCGAAGGATCGCGTGCTGCTTCTGCCTCAGGTCGAAGGCGACGACGCCCCCCACCGCTGCCGCTGAGAGTCCGGCCAACGTTCTCCTGGTGCGTCCCATGACTCAGGTGTACCCATCCATGCCGGGACCTGCACCTGCCCGACCGGGCACGGGTCTCCGTTCTTGCCCGGCCACGGTGTCCGGCAGCAGGCTGGACCCATGACGACTCAGGACGAGCCCAACTGGTTCGAGCCCGAAGGGTGGGAGGGGCGCTACGCCGGCGAGGGACGAACCTGGAGCGGGCAGGCCAACCCGCAACTCGTGGCGGAGGCCTCGCAGCTGACTCCGGGCACCGCGCTCGACGTGGGGTGCGGCGAGGGTGGAGACGTGGTGTGGCTGGCCCGGCAGGGCTGGCGCGTCACCGGCGCCGACTTCTCCCCCGCCGGTCTGCGCCGGGCTGCGCAGGCGGCCGAGCGCGCCGGGGTGGCGGACCGGGTGGAGCTCTGGGAGACCGACGCCCGCACGTTCACGACGCCGGTCGTCGACGGCGAGCCCCGGGTCTGGGACCTGGTGACCTCGCACTACCTGCACCCCGCCGACGGCGGGATGGCGGCCGTCGTCGAGCGGCTGGCCACCGCGGTGGCGCCCGGTGGCCACCTGCTGGTGGTGGGCCACGCCCCGGTGGGGCCGCACGCGGAGATGTCGGAGTCGCACCGGCGGGCGATGTTCGTCGCCGCCGACCTGGTGCCGTCCCTGCCCGCGGGCTTCACCCCGGTGGTGGTGGAGCAGCGTCCCCGCACGGTGGTGCGCGAGGGCGAGGAGATGGAGATCGTCGACTCGACCCTGCTGGCGCGCCGGGAGGCTGACCGCACCTGACCGCGGACCGGATTCGCCCGCCACCGGGCGAGCCGGGCCCTAGGGTCTGGCCATGGACCAGACCGTCTCCCCGACGCCTCGTGACGTCGACCAGCCGCTGTCGCGGTCGGTGCGCATCGGTTACGGCTCGGGCTCGGTGGCGACCGGCGCCTACGGCACGGTGCCGGGGCTGATGCTGCTGCCGTTCCTCACCGACGAGCTCGGGGTGGCCGCCGTCTGGGCGGGGCTGCTGGTCTTCCTGCCGAAGGCCTGGGACGTGCTGCTCAACCCTTGGGCCGGGCGGATCAGCGACCGCACCGTCGACCCACGCGGCCCGCGGCGCCCGTGGATGATCCGGGCCGGAGTGGCGCTGGCGGTCTGCTTCGCGCTGATCTTCGCCGCGCCGGAGGTCGACGCGACCTGGCTCGAGGCGGGCTGGGTGCTCGTCGCCTTCCTCGCCGCGGCCACCGCGTACGCCTTCTTCCAGGTGCCGTACGTGTCGATGCCGGCCGAGATCACCAGCTCCTACGACGAGCGGACCCGGCTGATGACCTGGCGGGTGGCGATCCTGGCGCTGACGATCATGGTGGCCGGTGCCACCGCCCCGCTGATCCGCGACGCCTTCGACGGGCGTGCCGGGTACCGGGTGATGGGCGTGGTGATGGCGCTGGTCATCCTCGTCGGCGTGCTCGCCGCCTACCGCGGCACCCGCTCGGCCCCGGTCGGGCGGGTGGAGGCAGGACACGGCACGTTCTCCGAGCAGCTGCGGGTGGTGGCCCGGGCCAAGGACTTCCGGCACCTGCTGATCACCTTCGTCGTCCAGGCGCTGGCCACCGGCGCGATGCTGGCCGACGTCGACTACCTAGCCGAGGACGTCCTGGACTCCACGCTGGCCGCGACCCTGCTGTTCGTCTGCTTCGTCGGGCCGGCGCTGGTGCTGACCCCGGCGTGGGCCCGCTACGGCGAGCGGGTGGGCAAGCGCCGCGGGTACCTGCTGGCCTCGCTGGTCCTGGCCTGCGGCGCGCTGCTCGCGGCCAGCGCGCAGGTGGCGCCGGTGGGCCTCGTCTACCT
>JAZQNT010000049.1:0-15717 GCA_045627505.1 Nocardioides sp. | reverse complement strand
AACCTTGAGCAAGCTCGTGAGTAGAAAGAGCAGCTGTGTGGTAAGTCGGAAGTGTGATCAAGTGATGGAACACACCTGCTTCACGAGCAGCATCTACCTGGAATGTACGAACTTTTTCGTCAGCTTCGGCAGCCAGTTCAGTTGCATCGTACTCAGCGCTCATTAATTTAGCACGGTCGTAAGCAGAAACGTCGACGCGTCTGGGGCGGGCCGCCGTGTCACCCGTACGGCGACCTTGGGCGTGTCAGGCCCTCGCGTCGGCTGGAAGCGTCTAGCGTGTCCATGCGAACATGTGTTCGGACGCGCAGGGTGCGTGGCGATGACCGGCAGTGCGCTGGGGACGGAGGGGTGAGGGTGCGGGTACTCGGCATCGACCCCGGTCTGACCCGTTGCGGCGTCGGTGTCGTCGAAGGCGCCCCCGGGCGTCCGTTGAGGCTCGTGGACGTCGGTGTCATCCGCACGAGCGCGGACCTGGATGTACCCCGCCGTCTGGTGACCATCGAGAAGGGCATCGACGCCTGGCTGGACGAGTACCGTCCCGACGCCGTCGCGATCGAACGCATCTTTGCCCGTTCGGACGTCAGCACCATCATGGGCACTGTCCAGGCCGCAGGCATCGCCATGGTCTGCGGCGCGCGTCGTGGGCTGCCGGTCGCCCAGCACACCCCCAGCGAGGTGAAGGCTGCGGTCTCCGGCAGCGGCCGTGCCGACAAGTCGCAGGTGGGTGCCATGGTCACGCGTATCCTCCAGCTCGACGCGCCCCCGAAGCCCGCCGACGCGGCCGACGCCCTGGCGATCGCGATCACCCACCTCTGGCGCGGCGGCGGACAGGCCCGGGTCGCCGACGTGGCCGGTGCCCCGCCCGCAACGGCCGCGGCCCAGCGATGGGCGGAGGCCCTCGCCGCTTCGCGCGCCACCTCCCGCACCTCCCGTCGAACCGCTTCCCCCAGGAGCCCCCAGTGATTGCCCACGTGCGTGGCACCGTCCAGTCCGTCTCGCTCTCGTCCGCGATCGTCGACGTGGGTGGGATCGGGTTCGAGGTCATCTGCACCCCGGGCACGCTCTCCGGCCTCCGGGCGGGGGGAGAGGCCCAGATCCAGACCAGCTTCGTGGTGCGTGAGGACTCCATGACGCTCTTCGGCTTCGCTGACGACGACGAGAAGCAGTGCTTCGAGGTGCTCCAGACAGCCTCCGGCGTCGGCCCCAAGTTGGCCCAGGCCGTGCTGGCCGTCATGACTCCCGACGAGCTCCGCCGGGCGATCCACGCCGATGACGCGAAGGCCATCACCCGGGTGCCGGGGATCGGCGCCAAGGGGGCGGCGAAGATCGTGATCGAGCTGCGCGACCGCATCGGTCACCCGGGTGGCGCGGCCGGGACCTCTTCGACCCCCGTCGCCGTGGTCACCTGGCGCGACCAGGTGGTCGAGGGCCTGGTCGGCCTGGGCTACGCGATGAAGGAGGCCGAGAAGGCCGCGGACGCCGTGGCCCTCGAGCTGGGCGAGGCCCCCGACGTCGGCGCCGCCCTGCGTGGCGCCCTGCAGCAGCTGAGCAGGAGCTGACATGTCGTTCGACCCGCACTACGACCCGACCGGCAGCGACGGCGCCGGAGAGATCTTCGACGCCGACCTGGCCGCGCGCGAGCAGGCGCACCTCCGCTCGCTGGTCCAGGCTGACGCCGACGGTGACGACCGTGTCGTGGAGGCAGCACTGCGCCCCAAGAGCCTGGACGAGGTGGTCGGCCAGCACCGGGTGCGTGATCAGCTGGGTCTGGTGCTGGAGGCGGCCCGCCAGCGTGGCCGTGCGCCCGACCACGTCCTCCTGTCTGGTCCGCCCGGGCTGGGCAAGACGACGTTGGCGATGATCATCGCCAACGAGATGTCGGTCCCGTTGCGGGTCACGAGCGGCCCGGCGATCACGCACGCCGGCGACCTCGCCGCGATCCTCAGCGGGATCAACGAGGGCGACGTCGTCTTCGTCGACGAGATCCACCGGATGTCCAGGCCTGCCGAGGAGATGCTCTACATGGCGATGGAGGACTTCCGGGTCGACGTCGTGGTCGGCAAGGGTCCGGGTGCCACCGCGATCCCGCTCGAGATCCCTCCGTTCACGCTGGTCGGGGCCACCACCCGCGCGGGCCTGCTGCCCGGCCCGCTGCGGGACCGGTTCGGCTTCACCGCCCACCTCGACTTCTACGAGCCCTCCGACCTGGAGCTCATCGTGCGACGTTCCGCCGGGCTCTTGGGGGTTGAGCTCACCGACGGCGGAGCTGCCCGCATCGCGGGACGATCGCGGGGCACCCCGCGTATCGCGAACCGGCTCCTGCGCCGCGTGCGCGACTACGCCCAGGTGCGCGCCGACGGCGTGCTGACCGACACCGTCGCGGCTGCCGCGCTCGACCTCTACGAGGTGGACGCCCTCGGCCTCGACCGCCTGGACCGTTCCGTGCTGGAGGCGCTCTGCGCCCGCTTCGGCGGCGGACCCGTGGGAATTGCCACACTGGCGGTCGCGGTGGGTGAGGAGCGCGAGACCGTGGAGGAGGTGGCCGAGCCCTTCCTGGTGCGCAACGGGTTCCTCGTGCGCACCCCCCGTGGCCGGATCGCGACGCCGGCAGCCTGGGAGCATCTGGGTCTGGCGCAGCCGCGGGGTGCCACGGCGTTGACGGGGAAGGCGTTGACGGGGGAGCGGCCCCTCTTCGAGGACTGAGGTCGGTGAGGACTGCGCCCGTAGACTCCTCGCAGTCACTGTTTCGAAACTGAGAGGCCCTCGTGGACTTCCTTCTTCTCGCGTTCATCCTGCTTGCGTTCTGGCTGCTGTTGCTGCGTCCCACCGCCAAGCGTGCCAAGGCTGCGCGTGAACTGCACGCATCCCTCGCGGTCGGGAACCGCGTCATGCTCACCTCCGGCATCTACGGCACGATCGTGGAGCTGCGCGACGCCAGCGTCCTGCTGTCGGTCGCGGCCGGCGTCGAGATCGAGGTCGCGCGTCAGGCCGTGGCCACCGTCGTTCCGTTCGAGAGCGACGAGCAGAGCGGCGCCGACCAGGAGGGTGCTGACCAGTACGGTGCCGAGCGTGGCGAGGACGACTGAGATGACTGACCCTGAGATGACTGACCCTGAGATGACCGACCCTGAGATGACTGACTCGGTGGACAACGCCCGCGAGGCGATCGCCCGGCTGGTGATCGACGTCCCGGACTACCCGGAGCCCGGGGTCGTGTTCAAGGACATCACTCCGCTGCTCGCGGACCACGCCGGCTTCAGCGCCGCGGTGGCGGCGCTCGCCGAGCCGGGTCGCGACTCGTCCGGACGCTCCGTGGTCACCAAGGTCGTCGGCATGGAGGCCCGGGGCTTCATCCTCGCGGCTCCCGTGGCGCTTGCCCTGGACGCTGGATTCGTGCCGGTGCGCAAGCCGGGCAAGTTGCCCCGCAAGGCCCACTCGGAGGACTACGCGCTCGAGTACGGCACCAACACGCTCGAGCTCCACATCGATGCCCTGGTGCCGGGCGACAGGGTCCTCCTGGTCGACGACGTGCTGGCCACGGGTGGGACCCTGGCCGCGACCCGACGCCTGGTCGAGGCCTGCGGGGCTGAGATCGTCGGTGCCTCGGTGCTGATGGAGCTCTCCTTCCTGCCCGGTCGCGAAACCATCGGCGACCTGCCGTGCACCGCCGTCCAGCTGGTCTGACCTCGCTGTGTGAAGGCCCCGTCTAGACTGGGCCAATGGTCGACGACAAGGGTGCTGCCACGGATCGGACTCGCAGCAGCGAGGTCCCCTCGGCACGCTCCATGAGGGCACGGTTGGCGCGCATCGGCTCGAAGGGCCAGACGGGCAACCCCGTCCTTGAGCCCCTCTTCCGGGCGGTGCGCACCAACCACCCCAAGGCTGACCTCGCGCTGCTGGAGCGGGCCTACCTCACGGCCGAGCGGCTGCACGCTCCGCAGCGGCGCAAGAGTGGCGAGCCGTACATCACCCACCCGCTCGCGGTGACGACCATCCTCGCCGAGATCGGCATGACCGAGCCCACTCTCGTCGCGGCCCTGCTGCACGACACGGTCGAGGACACCGAGTACACGCTCGAGCAGCTGCGTCGTGACTTCGGCGACGAGGTCGCGCAGATGGTCGACGGCGTGACCAAGCTCGACAAGGTCCAGTACGGCGACGCTGCACAGGCGGAGACCATCCGCAAGATGCTGGTGGCGATGTCCAAGGACATCCGGGTCCTGGTGATCAAGCTGGCCGACCGCCTGCACAACATGCGCACCCTGCGGTACGTGCCGCAGAAGTCGCAGGAGAAGAAGGCGCGGGAGACCCTCGACATCTACGCCCCGCTGGCGCACCGGCTGGGGATGAACACGCTCAAGTGGGAGCTCGAGGACCTCGCCTTCGCCACCCTGCACCCCAAGATCTACGACGAGATCGTCCGTTTGGTGGCCGAGCGAGCACCCTCGCGCGACCAGTACCTCGCGCAGGTGATCGCGCAGGTCGAGAAGGACCTGAAGGCCGCGCGGATCAGCGCCAAGGTCACCGGACGGCCCAAGCACTACTACTCGATCTACCAGAAGATGATCGTCGGCGGTCGCGACTTCTCCGACATCTACGACCTGGTGGGCATCCGCGTCCTGGTGGAGGAGGATCGGGACTGCTACGCGGTGCTCGGGGTCCTGCACTCGCGCTGGAACCCTGTCCTGGGCC
Source organism: Nocardioides sp. (assembly GCA_045627505.1). Lineage (GTDB taxonomy): Bacteria > Actinomycetota > Actinomycetes > Propionibacteriales > Nocardioidaceae > Nocardioides. The sequence goes on along the minus strand of JAZQNT010000049.1, from coordinate 11,025 downwards.
GGTTCAAGGACTACGTGGCCATGCCCAAGTTCAATCTCTACCAGTCGCTACACACCACGGTCATTGGTCCGACCGGCAAGCCGGTCGAGATGCAGATCCGTACCTTCGCCATGCACCGCCGCGCCGAGTACGGCGTCGCGGCGCACTGGAAGTACAAGGAGGACTCCCGCAACGGCGTCGACACCGACCGGATCGGCGACAAGGAAGACCTCGCCTGGTTGCGCCAGCTCATGGACTGGCAGTCAGACGTCGAGGACCCGGGTGAGTTCCTCGACTCGCTGCGTTTCGAGATCAACCGGAGCGAGGTCTACGTCTTCACACCCCGCGGTGACGTCATCGCACTCCCGGCCGACGCCTCCCCGGTCGACTTCGCCTACGCGGTGCACACCGAGGTGGGGCACCGCACCATCGGTGCCCGGGTGAACGGCCGGCTGGTCCCGTTGGAGTCACGCCTGGAGAACGGCGACGTGGTCGAGGTCTTCACCTCGAAGTCCGACACCGCCGGCCCTTCCCGCGACTGGTTGAACTTCGTCAAGTCCCAGCGGGCGAAGTCCCGGATCCGGCAGTGGTTCACCAAGGAGCGCCGCGAAGAGGCCGTCGAGCAGGGCAAGGACCAGATCGCCCGCCTCATGCGCAAGGAGGGCTTGCCGCTCAAGCGGCTGCTCTCGCACGAGTCGCTCACCGCGGCAGCGGAGCACTTCAAGCTGGCCGACGTCACCGCGCTGTACGCCGCTGTCGGGGAGAACCAGCTCTCCGCCCAGGCCGTGGTCAGGTGGGTGGTCGAGTACCACGGTGGCTCGGAGACCGACCACCGGCTGGTGAACGAGGATGCCGCGCCGCGCCGCGGCCGGCCTCGCCAGCACGGCCCGCAGGAGTCCGGCGTCGTTGTCGCCGGCAGCAACGACGTGCTGGTGAAGCTGGCCAAGTGCTGCACCCCGGTCCCGCCGGACGAGATCCTCGGTTTCGTGACCAAGGGCGGCGGGGTCTCGGTGCACCGCACGGACTGCACGAACGCCGCCGACCTCGAGAGTCAGCGCGAGCGTCTGGTCGAGGTGCAGTGGGCGCCCAACTCCCAGAGCACCTTCCTGGTCAACATCCAGGTGGAGGCGCTGGATCGCTCGCGCCTGCTCTCGGACATCACCATGGCGCTCGCCGACACGCACGTGAACATCCTCAGCGCGACGCTCCAGACCTCGCGGGACCGCGTGGCGAAGAGTCGGTTCAGCTTCGAGATGGCCGACGCGGTGCACCTGGACAGCGTGCTGAAGGCCGTGCGGAAGGTACCCGGCGTCTTCGACGCGTACCGCGTCACCCAGTGAGGCCCAGCCGCTCCAGGTCCTGACGCGGTCGGACGACGAGGGCCCCGCCCTCCCGAAGGAGGACGGGGCCCTGTCTCAGGTGACGCTCAGGACGAGAAGTCCTCAGCCGCCTTCTGGGCCATGCCCAGGAACGCCTGGCGGTTCGCCAGGTCGGCCTCCAGGTCCTTGACCTTGCCCTGGTCACCCGCCGCGCGCGCCGCGTCCAGCTTGGCCTGCGCGTCGGCGATGCCCTGCTCGAGCTGGGTGATCATGTCGTTGGCGCGACCCGACTTCTCCGGGTCACTGCGACGCCACTGCTCGTCCTCGACGCCGCGGATCGCCTGCTCCACCTTGCGGATGCGTCCCTCGAGGTCACGGATCCGGTCGCGCGGGACCTTGCCCGCCTCGTCCCAGCGGTCCGCGATCTCACGGAAGGCGGCCTTGGCAGCCTCCAGGTCGGTCACGGGCAGCAGCGCCTCGGCCTCGGCCAGGAGCTTCTCCTTCACCTCGGCGTTGACGGCGAACTCCGCGTCCAGGGCGGCGTTGGCGGCGTCGCGGGCGCCGAAGAAGGCGTCCTGCGCACCGCGGAACCGCTTCCAGAGCTTGTCCTCGACCTCGCGGGGGGCGGGGCCGGCGGCCTTCCAGTCGCGCATCAGGTCGCGGTACCGGCCGGCGGTGGGACCCCAGTCGGTGGAGGTGGAGAGCGCCTCGGCGTCCGCCACCAGCCGCTCCTTGATGGTGCGCGCGGTGTCACGCTTCTCGTTCTGCTCGGCGAAGTGCGACTTGCGGTGGCGGGTGTAGGTGGTGCGAGCCGAGGAGAAGCGACGCCAGAGGGCGTCGTCGGTGGCCTTGTCCAGGCGCGGGAGTGCCTTCCACTCGTCGAGGAGGGCGCGCAGCCGGTTGGCGCCGTCGCGCCAGTCGTTGCCCTCGGCGAGCTTCTCCGCCTCGCCGACGATCTTCTCCTTGGCGGCCTTGGAGCGAGCGTTGCGCTCGGCCCGCTCGGCCTTCTTGGCCTCGCGCTGGGTGGCGATCACCGGTCCGAGGGCGTCGAGCTTGGCCACCAGGCCGTCCAGGTCGCCCACGGCGTTGGCGCCCAGCACCTGCTCGCGGACCTGCTTGACCGTGGTGGTGGCCTCGTCGGGCGAGACCTTGCCGCCGTTGACGCGCTGCACGAGGAGTTGCACCTCGAACTCCAGCGCGGCGAACCGCTCGGTGAAGAAAGCCAGCGCCTCCTCGGGCGTGCCAGCAGGGTAGGAACCCACGGACCTCTCGCCGTTCTCAGCGGTTGTGGTGCGGACCCAGACGGTGCCGTCCTCGGCCACCCGGCCCCAGTCGGACTGCTTCTCAGCGCTCATGGTCGCCCATGCTAGTCAATGGAAGGTCGGGTCTCGGTAGGCTGACTCCCTGCCAACACATTCGATCCGGAACTGAAGGTCACATCCGTGTTCATAGCCGGCTTCCCCGCAGGCCCCTGGGGAACCAACTGTTACGTCGTCTCCACCGGTCCGGGCAACGAGTGCGTGGTCGTCGATCCGGGCAAGGACGCAGCCTCCGGCGTGGCCGACGTCGTGCGTGAGCACGGGCTCAAGCCCGTCGCCGTGCTCGTCACCCACGGGCACGTCGACCACATGTGGAGCGTGGCGCCCGTCGCGGGCACGTACGATGCGACGGCCTGGATCCACCCCAAGGACCGACACCTGCTCAGCGATCCGATGCAGGGCATCTCGGCGGAGTCCGCCGGCATGTTGCTGGGATCGAACGCCACCTTCGCGGAGCCGGACGACGTCCGAGAGCTCGGCGACGGTCAGGCGCTCGAGATCGCCGGCATCACCTTCGCGGTCGACCACACGCCGGGCCACACCGAGGGCTCGGTCACGTTCCGGATGCCCTACGGTGAGGCGGCGGGCGTCCCGGAGATCTCGCAGGTGATGTTCTCCGGAGACCTGCTCTTCGCCGGTTCCATCGGACGCACCGACCTGCCCGGTGGGGACCACGCCACGATCCTGCGGTCGCTGAGCGACAAGGTGCTCACCCTGCCGGACGACGTCGTGGTGCTGCCCGGCCACGGTGAACAGACGTCGATCGGCCGTGAGCGCGTCACCAATCCCTTCCTTCTCGACCTGCAGGACAACGGTTCTGCCGGTCGCGTGACCCGAGGACTCTGAACCCCATGAGCAAGCCCCGCCCCCTGAGCGGTTTCCCCGAATTCCTGCCCGCGCAGCGCAGCGTCGAGCGCGAGGTGGTCGAAACCCTCGCCCGCACCTTCGAGCTGCACGGGTTCTCCGGCATCGAGACCCGCGCGGTCGAGCCGATGGACCAGCTGCTGCGCAAGGGCGACACCTCCAAGGAGGTCTACGTCCTCAAGCGCCTGCAGGCCGAGGACGACGGCAAGGACGCCGGGATGGGTCTGCACTTCGACCTCACCGTGCCGTTCGCCCGCTACGTGCTCGAGAACGCCGGCAAGCTGGAGTTCCCGTTCCGCCGCTACCAGATCCAGAAGGTCTGGCGTGGCGAGCGTCCCCAGGAGGGGCGTTTCCGCGAGTTCACCCAGGCCGACATCGACATCGTGGGTCAGGGCGAGCTGCCGTTCCACCACGACGTCGAGGTCACCCGGGTCATGCTCGAGGCTCTCTCGAAGCTGACCTTCCTGCCCGGATTCCGCCTGCAGGTGAACAACCGCAAGCTGCTGCAGGGCTTCTACGCCGGGCTCGGACTCGCCGACGTCGACGAGGCCATGCGGTTGGTCGACAAGCTCGACAAGCTCCCCGCCGAGAAGGTGCGGGAGATGCTCCTCGCCGAGGCCGGTCTGAGCGAGGTCCAGGCCGACAAGGTGCTGGGGCTGGCCGAGATCTGCACCGGCGACGACTCGTTCGTGCAGCAGGTGCGCGCCCTGGGCGTGGAGCACCCGTTGCTGGACGAGGGCCTGGAGGAGCTCGCCCGCCTGGTGCGCGAGTGCCAGGACCTCGTGACCGACACCGTGCGGATCGAGGCCGACCTCAAGATCGCCCGTGGGCTCGACTACTACACCGGCACCGTCTTCGAGACCCGGCTCGACGGATTCGAGTCGCTGGGCTCGATCTGCTCCGGCGGGCGTTACGACGCGCTGGCTTCGGACGGCAAGAACACCTACCCGGGCGTGGGCATCTCGCTCGGCGTGAGCCGGGTGCTGGTGCCGCTGCTGAGCAAGGGCGTGCTGGTGGCCGAACGCCAGGTTCCCAGTGCTGTCCTCGTCGCCCTGGTCGACGAGGAGTCGCGCGCCGCCTCCACCGCCGTCGCTACGGCCCTGCGGGCCAACGGCGTACCGTGTGAGGTGGCAGCGACGGCCTCGAAGTTTGGCAAGCAGATCCGCTTCGCCGAGCGGCGGGGCATTCCGTACGTCTGGTTCACCCAGGCCGACGGCACCCACCAGGTCAAGGACATCCGGTCGGGGGATCAGGTGACGGCGGACCCCGCCACCTGGACGCCGCCCACCGAGGACCTGCGTCCGCAGGTCGTCACGAACACCGCATTGAAGGAGAACAAGTGATCCGCACCCATGACGCCGGCGCCCTGCGCGCCGAGCACGTCGGCCAGACCGTCACCCTTGCGGGGTGGGTGGCCCGGCGTCGCGATCACGGTGGAGTCGCCTTCCTGGACCTGCGCGAGGCCTCCGGCATCGTCCAGGTCGTCGTCCGCGACGAGGAGGTGGCGCACAGCCTCCGCAACGAGTTCTGCCTCAAGGTGACCGGTGAGGTCGTCGCGCGTACGGCCGAGAACGTCAACCCGAACCTCGCCACCGGCGAGGTCGAGGTGGTGGCCACCGAGATCGAGGTGCTGAACACCTCGGCGCCGCTGCCGTTCCCGATCGATGACGCGGCCGCGTCCAAGGGCGGCGAGGTCGGCGAGGAGACCCGCCTCAAGTACCGCTACCTCGACCTGCGACGCACCGAGCCGCAGCGCCTGCTGCGCCTGCGCAGCAAGGTCAACCAGGCGGCCCGCCGCGTCCTCGAGCGCCATGACTTCGTCGAGGTCGAGACCCCCACGCTGACCCGCTCCACGCCCGAGGGCGCCCGCGACTTCCTGGTGCCGGCCCGCCTGCACCCGGGCAACTGGTACGCCCTGCCGCAGAGCCCGCAGCTCTTCAAGCAGTTGCTCATGGTCGGTGGCATGGAGCGCTACTACCAGATCGCCCGTTGCTACCGGGACGAGGACTTCCGCGCCGACCGTCAGCCCGAGTTCACGCAGCTCGACATCGAGATGTCGTTCGTCGACCAGGATGACGTCATCTCCCTGATGGAGGAGCTCATCAAGGAGGTGTGGGCGACCAACGGCGTCGAGGTGCAGACCCCGATCCAGCGCATCACCTACGCCGACGCGATGGCTCGCTACGGTTCCGACAAGCCCGACCTCCGCATGGGTCAGGAGCTCGTCGACTGCACCGAGTACTTCGCCGACACCACCTTCCGCGTCTTCCAGGCCCCCTACGTGGGTGCCGTGGTGATGCCCGGTGGAGCCGACCAGCCGCGTCGCCAGTTCGACGCCTGGCAGGAGTGGGCCAAGCAGCGCGGCGCCAAGGGTCTGGCCTACGTCACCGTCTCGCCCGAGGGCGAGCTGGGCGGCCCGGTGGCCAAGAACCTCTCGGACGTCGAGAAGGCGGGTCTGGCTGCCCACACCGGCGCACAGCCCGGCGACTGCATCTTCTTCGCAGCCGGTCCGGCCAAGTCCTCGCGTGCCCTGCTCGGTGCGGCCCGCCTGGAGATCGGTCGTCGTTGCGGCCTGATCGACGAGTCGGCCTTCGCCTTCACCTGGGTCGTCGACGCCCCGCTGTTCGAGCCGGCCGACGACGCCGTCGCCTCCGGCGACGTGGCCGTGGGTGCGGGTGCCTGGACCGCCGTGCACCACGCGTTCACGTCGCCCAAGCCGGAGTTCTTCGACTCCCTGGAGTCGAACCCCGGTGAGGCGCTGGCCTACGCCTACGACATCGTCTGCAACGGTTCCGAGCTCGGCGGCGGATCGATCCGTATCCACCGCGAGGACCTGCAGAAGCGCGTCTTCGACATCATGGGCATCAGCCCGGAGGAAGCCGACGAGAAGTTCGGCTTCCTGCTCGACGCGTTCAAGTTCGGCGCACCGCCGCACGGCGGCATCGCGCTCGGCCTGGACCGCGTGGTGGCGATCCTGGGCGGTGCCGACTCGATCCGCGACGTCATCGCGTTCCCGAAGTCCGGCGGCGGTTTCGACCCGCTGACCGCTGCCCCGGCGGCCATCACTCCGCAGCAGCGCGAGGAGGCCGGCGTCGACTTCGAGCCCGAGGACGACGAGGCCGCGGCGGAGGCCTGATCCACACCTGTGGCTGACGACGGTCTCTTCGACGTTCCCGGGACGCGCCCCGGTGGTGGTGGCTCACTGAGCTCGACCATCCACCGGGGCGCGCCCCTTGCCGTGCGCATGCGTCCCCGCACGCTGGACGACCTCGTCGGGCAGCACCAGCTGCGGGCGAAGGGGTCGCCGCTGCGGCGTCTGGTCGAGGGGGACCAGTCGATGTCGGTGCTCCTGTGGGGGCCACCCGGCACCGGCAAGACCACGATCGCCGGGATCGTCAGCCACTCCACGAACCGACGCTTCGTGGAGATCTCGGCCGTCTCGGCCGGGGTGAAGGAGGTGCGCGCGGCGATCGAGCACGCGCGCAACGAGCTTGCCGTCGCCGGCACCGAGACGGTCCTCTTCGTCGACGAGGTCCACCGGTTCTCCAAGGCGCAGCAGGACGCGCTGCTGCCGGCGGTGGAGAACCGTTGGGTGACCCTGGTCGCAGCCACCACCGAGAACCCGTTCTTCTCGGTGATCTCGCCGCTGATGTCGCGCAGCCTGCTGCTCAAGCTGGCATCGCTCACCGACGCCGACATCGACGAGGTCGTCGGCCGGGCGCTGCGTGACGAACGTGGGTACGGCGGTCGGGTCGAGCTCGACGACGACGCCCGGGCGCACCTCGTCCGTCTGGCTGGGGGAGACGCCCGGCGAGCACTCACCTACCTCGAGGCTGCGGCCTCCGCGGCCGGGGCCACGTTGCTGGACCCCTCGCAGCCGCGTCAGGACGCGATCGAAGGGGACGGCGACGGCGACGGCGACGGGGACGGCGACGCCGAGCGCGTGCACGTCGACCTGGCTCTCGCCGAGACCGCCGTCGACCAGGCGGCGGTGCGCTACGACCGTCAGGGTGACCAGCACTACGACGTGACCAGTGCCTGGATCAAGTCGATGCGTGGGTCGGACCCCGACGCGGCGCTGCACTACCTGGCCCGCATGATCGAGGCGGGGGAGGATCCCCGCTTCATCGCCCGACGTCTCGTGGTGCACGCCAGTGAGGACGTGGGCATGGCGGACCCCTCGGTGCTGCAGACCGCGGTGGCTGCCGCCCAGGCGGTGCAGCTCATCGGCCTGCCGGAGGCGCGCCTCAACCTGGCCCACGCCACGGTGGCGATCGCCACGGCTCCCAAGTCGAACGCCGTCTACGCCGCCTACGACGCGGCCGCGAGCGACGTCAGGGCCGGGAGGATCGGCTCGGTCCCGGCCCACCTGCGGGACAGCCACTACGGTGGCGCGAAGACGCTGGGGCACGGACAGGGCTACGTCTACCCGCACGACACCCAGCAGGGCGTGGCGGCCCAGCAGTACCTCCCGGACGTCCTCGAGGGGGCCGTCTACTACCGGCCCACGGCCCGGGGACACGAGGGTCAGCTCCGCGAGACCTGGGAACGCATCCGGAGCATCGTCCGCGGCAAGAGGACCGACAGGTAGGGTTTGCCTCCGTGGATGGATGGACTACTTCGACGTCGATGGCGCTCGCAGCACTGCTGCTCGCCGTCCTCGTGGTCCTCGCGCTCCTGGGCGCGCTGGTCCGCGAACGCCGGGTGAACCGGGCTCTCGTCGACGAGGTCACGGCCACCCGGGACGACTTCGAGGCGCGTCTCAGGGCGCTCGAGCAGCCCGCCCCCGTCTCCGCGGGCCACTCGGACGTGGCTTCGTTCGTGATCACGGAGGTCGGCGGCGACGCCGACGTCGCCCCGGTGTCCCCTGTGGCCGAACGCATGCAGGGCCGTCTCTTCGCCGACGTCGTGCTGCGCGAGAGCGTGGTCAAGGCGGCCTCGTGGACCTACGGGATCCGCACCGCGCTCTCCGCGGAGAACCGCAACCGCGTCCGGTTCGAGGTGCGTCGTGAGACGCGCCGGGCCGGGAAGCAGCGCAAGGCCGACGTGAAGGCAGCCCTGCGCCAGTACTACGCCAGCCAGGAGTCCCGTTCCCCGGAGGAGGTCTCATGAGCCGCGCAGTCTGGTTCGTCGCCGGTGCCAGCGCCGGCGTCTACGCCATGAACAAGGCCCGTCGGCTGACCCAGACCCTCACCGCTGACGGGCTGCGCGCCCGTTGGCAGGGACTCACGCACGGCGCGCGACTGGTCGTCGAGGACGCCAAGCAGGCGCAGGTGGTCCGGGAGGACGAGCTGCGCCAGCGCATGGGCCTGCCCACGGTGAGCCCCACGGCCGACCGTCAGCTGGAGGCGGGGCCCAGCCCGTCGAGCGCCACCCCCACACTCGCAACCCCCGTCGAGAACGACAAGAAGGACACCCACTGATGGACACCGCAGAGATCCGCCGCCGCTTCACCGCGCACTTCGAGGCGGGGGGAAGCGTGGGGGCGCACACCGTCGTCCCGTCGGCCTCGCTGCTGCTGGACGACCCCAACCTGCTGTTCGTCAACGCGGGCATGGTCCCGTTCAAGCCGTTCTTCCTGGGCCAGGAGACCCCGGCCTACCCGCGCGCGACCAGCATCCAGAAGTGCGTGCGCACCCCCGACATCGAGGACGTGGGCAAGACCACCCGCCACGGCACCTTCTTCGAGATGTGCGGCAACTTCTCGTTCGGCGACTACTTCAAGGCCGGTGCCATCGAGCTGGCGTGGGACCTGCTCACCAAGTCCGAGGCCGACGGCGGTCTGGGCCTGGACGAGTCCCGCCTGTACCCGTCGGTGCTGGCCGGTGACGAGGAGGCCGTCGAGCTCTGGATAAAGGCGACCGGTCTGCCGCGGCACCGGATCATCGGTCTGGGCCGCAAGGAGAACTACTGGTCGATGGGCATCCCCGGACCGGGTGGTCCGTGCTCGGAGATCCTCTACGACCGCGGCCCCGAGTTCGGCCCCGACTTCGACCCGGCCACCCTCGGACCGGACATGCCGGTCGAGCTGGAGGACCGTCTGCTGGAGATCTGGAACCTGGTCTTCATGCAGGACGAGCTCTCGGCCGTGCGCTCGAAGGAGGACTTCGACATCGCGGGCGCGCTGCCCAAGCGCAACATCGACACGGGCATGGGTCTTGAGCGCGTCGCCTTCCTCAAGCAGGGGAAGCAGAACATGTACGAGATCGACGTGATGTACCCGGTGATCGAGCGCGCCGAGCAGCTGACCGGTCGCAGGTACGGCACGGACAAGCTCGACGACGTGCGCTTCCGCGTGGTCGCCGACCACATCCGGTCCTCGATGATGCTGATCGGCGACGGCGTCACCCCCGGTAACGACGGCCGCGGCTACGTGCTGCGTCGCCTGCTCCGGCGCGCGGTGCGTTCCATGCGGCTGCTCGGCTTCGAGGACCGCGCACTCCCCGAGCTGATGCCGGTCTCGCGTGACCGGATGGGTGTCACCTACGACAACCTCCTCACCGACTGGGACCGCATCGCCCGGGTCGCCTTCGCCGAGGAGGACGCGTTCCGCAAGACCCTCCAGGCCGGAACCCAGATCTTCGACCTCGCCGCGCAGGACGTGAAGAAGGCTGGCGGCAGCACGTTGGCGGGCGACCAGGCCTTCGCGCTGCACGACACCTACGGCTTCCCGATCGACCTCACCCTCGAGATGGCCTCCGAGGCTGGTCTCGCGGTCGACGAGGCTGGATTCCGGTCCCTGATGGCTGAGCAGCGCGCCCGCGCCAAGGCGGATGCGAAGGCCAAGAAGGGCCAGCACGCCGACACCCACGTCTACCGCGAGATCCTCGACGCGCACGGCCCGACCGAGTGGTTGGCCTACGAGACGCTCGAGACCGAGTCCGCACCGCTGGCCCTGATCAGCGGTGGCGAGAGCGTCAATGTCCTCACCGAGGGGGAGGTGGGTGAGCTCGTCCTCGACCGCACCCCGTTCTACGCCGAGTCGGGTGGCCAGGCGGCTGACGCCGGGCGCATCGAGTTCGACGGCGGCGTCCTCGAGGTCCTCGACGTCCAGCGTCCCGTCCGCGGGCTGGTGGTCCACCAGGTGCGCGTGCTGGAGGGCGAGCTCCCGGCGGACGTGGCCCAGCTGCACGCCCAGGTCGACCCGGACTGGCGCCTCGGTGCCCGTCAGGCGCACTCGGGCACCCACGTGGTGCACGCGGCCCTGCGTCAGGTGCTCGGCCCCACGGCGCTGCAGTCCGGCTCCTACAACCGCCCCGGCTACCTCCGCCTCGACTTCGGGTGGACCTCCTCGCTCACCCCGGACCAGGTGCGCGACATCGAGACGGTCTCCAACGAGGCGCTGCGCGCCGACCTGCCGGTGGACTGGCAGTACATGACCCTGGCCGAGGCCAAGGAGTGGGGCGCCATCGCGCTGTTCGGCGAGACCTACGACAACTCGCAGGTGCGCGTGGTGGAGATCGGTGGCCCCTGGTCGCGCGAGCTCTGCGGCGGCACGCACGTCGACCACTCCTCGCAGATCGGCACGCTGGTCGTCACCGGTG
>JAZQNT010000048.1:0-4287 GCA_045627505.1 Nocardioides sp. | reverse complement strand
CCGGGGCGTTCAGGTCGATGCCCGTGGCGGAGGCGTGGTTGCTGATCGTGACCGAGGAGCCCCGGATATTGCGGGGCGCGAACCCCCAAGACCACGCGAGGTTGATCTGCTCGACCTCTGCGTTGAACCTGCGGCAGAGGTAGTCGAAGATCTCGTACACGTTGCCACTACGGACCTTGCCGGTGATCCACGGGAACTTCTTCAGGAAGGGGCTGATCGACGTCAGCACTGCCCAACCATTCTGGGACTTCGCCATTGCTTGCTCTCTCCATTCTGGAATATTCGTGAGACAGTGTAGCGCAGGAACCCGCGTCGGCCCCTATAGCAGCAGAAGAACCTCCCGCCCGGGATACTACCGGATGGGAGGTTCTTCTGCTCGGGGGCAGGCCCCGGCCCTACGTGTGTCAGTTCGAGCCGTTTACGCCGCCGAATGATCCGACGCCGAAGTAGCCGTTACCGAACCCGTTCAGACCGAGGCCAGCGGGAAAGACCCGTCAACCGGAGTCGGGGGGTCGAGGGTGACGATGATCGGGCGCCAGTGGACGTTCTTGCCCAGCGGGGTGTACAGCGGGATCGGCAGGCCAGCGTCGTCGCGGTCCACGTTGAACGGACCCGAACCCCAACCGTTGCCGTCGTAGGTCTTGAACCCGGTGATGGTCAGGTCGCTGACACCGTTCTCGAACGACGGGGCGCTGAGACGGCCACCCTTGTTGAACGGGAAGATGTTGTAGCCCCACGCCTGGTTGCCGTCGACGCCGCACTCGGTGCCCGCCAGTCGGGTCCAGATCTCCAGCGCGAACGCGGTGTCCTGGAGGTCGACGCCAGTCTCGATGTCGAGACCCACGGTGTCACCGGCTGCGTTCTTGACCTCCTTCTGGCGGGTGATCACGTTCACGAAGCCCGGGTCGACGCCACAGAGCGAGATGGTGCCCTGGAAGCCGATGAACTCCTCGTTCGCGTCGTCCCGGAGGCAGAGGCGGTCGGCGAAGTTCCGGACACGGATGTCGGTGCCGGAGTCGGTCAGTTCCTCGAAGGTCACCGACTGAATGCCATCGGTGACGGCAACGGCGGAGTTACCGGGGTCAGGGATGCCACAGGCATCCAGTCGGGTCACGCGAACCACCTGGCCGCGAATCATCTTCAACTTCTTGGTAGCCATGTGGCTCACTCCTCCGTTTCGTTCTTCTCGGCACCGGCGCCGGAAGCGTTCTTCTTGCTGTTGCGCCGGGTCTTCTTGACCTCGGGCCCTTCGACGACCTCAGGCTCAGCCTCGGGCTCCTCGTCGTCACCCCGGAGGATGTCCGCGAGTTGAGGAGTGATCCAGAAGCCCGAGTCACTCCGGACGACGCTGTGCGAGTCCAGACCGTGCTCGTGCATCGTGCCCACGAGCCAGACCGCCGTATCGGTCACAGACCCGGCAACCGCCGCGTCGATGTGTTCGTACCCCTGCATGGATCAGATCCCCTTCGCGTTGATGGAAAGCACCGGTCCCTCGAAGCCTACACGGTACGCGCGGCGGTAGGTGGTGATGGCGCTGGTGGCCGTGCCCTCATCCGGGTCGGCCGGGGCGGTCATGCGGCGGTCGATGATCTGGTCGACGCCGTACTCGGGCGAGGACTCGATGTACATCTGGCCGGTGAGGAAGATGGTCGGGGACTTCCACTCGCCCACGTCAGCGCCGCCGTAGCCTCCACCAGCCGCGATCGGGATGCCCGAGCGGGTGAAGGCAGCGTCGCCCTTCCAGACGACTCGGTCACCGAGCAGGGCCAGGACGTACCGGGGCATGTGGATGATCGGCTTGTACGGGTAGTCCCGCGCAGCCCGGTCCTCCAGCGCCGCGAGTGCCTGCACCGGGGTGAGACCTCCGGGGACGTCGGCGTTGCTCGGGGTCAGGTTCGTCGACTCGACGGTGAGGACCGCTTCGAGCGCGTACTCGATGGCAGTGCCCTCGTAGGCGGCGAACTGCTCGCGGACCTTGGTGCGCTGCCCCTCGACGTCCAGGCCGAGCACGGAGCACTCAGCGCCGATCTCCAGGGCGAACGTGGTGCCCTTGGCCCACCTGAAGCCTCCGAGGAACGGGCCCTCGTCGTCGTCGCACGGGTCGAACGCCTTGGGGAGGATCTTGAGCCCACGGTACGAGCGCCACAGGGCGTCGTCATCGCGGGTCAGGATGTGCTTGTTCTCGCGGGTGACCGAGAGGTGGTTGAGGAGCCCGCCGCCCAGCGGAGTCGCCGCAGGCTGCTGGATCTCCGGCACCCGGAGGATGTTGGTGACGCCCATGCGCCGATCTCCTGTTCCTAGTGGATTGATCTTATTCGGAGTGGGCGGGGACCCATATTCCAGAATCCCCGCCCCTACCGGATCAGATCAGATCACAGACCGAAGCCGTCCGAACCGCCCCCACCGCAGGTGAGGTCGAGGGCACCGGCGCGACCAGCGACGCAGGTGTTGATCTCGACGACGACGGACTCGTAGCCCATCATGCCGAGCGCGTAGCCCTGCTCGAAGAAGACACCGGTGTACTCGTTGATGCTGAGCGACGCGGCGTCGTAGACGGCCGACAGGTTGGCGACCGGCTCCGAGAAGCGGGTGAAGGTACCGGCCGGGTAGATCATGGCCTTGAGGGTCTCGGGCCAAGCCGGGGCGTCACCCTTGACCAGGGCGGTGGTGGCGGTGGCAGCGGTGCCGAGGTTCAGGGACAGGTCCTGCCAGTCAGCGACGTACTGGACCTTCAGGCCGCGCTCGCGGAAGTGAGCGTCGATCTGAGCCTTGCGGACGGTGTCGATCGGCGCGTTGTTGCGACGCGACATGTCGGCGAGGAAGATGTCCAGCGCGACCTGCGGGAGGACGACCTCCAGCACCGCGTTGACGCCGAGGTTCCACTTGCGGCGCTGCGAGACAGCCACCTGCGAGAGGGCCTCAAGGAAGTCGGTGAAGGTGGCACCGAACGCGTTGGTGGCGTCCACAGCCTTCGACTTGGCGACCATGTCCGCGAGGGTGCGGCCGTTGCGCTTGTGGGCGTACATGACCTGAGCCATCTGAAGCGCGTCAGCGATCAGTTCGGGGTAGGTCGCCTGGGTCAGGAGGGGGATCTTGACGCAGTAGCCGGTGGCGTCGAGGCGGATCTCCTCGAAGGGCGGGCAGACGATGGTCTCGCAGGTCTTCACCTTGCGGGCGATGGCCTCGGCCTCAGTCTGGTCGAAACCGAAGTCAGCAGCGGCAGCGGTCGAGGTGTCCTTCTGCGGGCCACGGGTGAACTTCACGCCACCACGCGGGGCCGGAGCCTCGGCGACCTGCACCAGGCCGTCGACCACGTAGTCAGTGATGTAGTTGTAGGTCTGCTCGGACGGGGAGCACCAACCACCAGCGGTCATGAACTCCTCGGTGACGGAGCCACCGTTGCCGATACCACGCTCGGCGTTGGCGGCCTTCGCACCGGCGTAGCCGTCAGCGGCCGACGCGGTGGTGACAGCCTCCGAGAACGGGGTGTGCAGGGCAGCGACGTCGAACGCGGTCGACAACTGCTCGTGGACGCCGCGCGCCTGGAGGGACGCAGCACCAGCGGCGCTGAAGGTCGAGCGGAAGCCCTCGGCACGGGCGATGAACGCCTTGGCGAGGTCCTGAGCGCCGTTCAGCGACTGGCCGGGGGTGAAGCCACGGACGCCAGCGGAAGCGATGAGCGAGACGTTGGAGTCCTCCTTGACGGGGCGGGCCTGCCCGGCCGACACAGTCTTGCGGAGGGATGCGGTGGTCACGTCGACCTTTCGGGTTGCAGCGGCGGAAGCGGTGGTGGTCTCAGCGGACTCGACCTCGACGGTCTCCTCGGCCTCAGCGGGGGCCTCGTCCTCGACGATCTCCTCCTCGGGAGCCTCGTCCTCGACGATCTCAGTCTCGACCTCGGGCTCGTCCTCGACGGCGAACGCGGCCTCGGCGGCGGCGAACTCCTCGGCGGCCTTCTTGTCCTCGTCGGCGCGCTTCTTCTTCTCGGCCTTGGCCTCGTCGAGGGACGCGCGGAGGGCGGAGAGGTCGTTGACCTGCTCCAGGGTGGGGGTCTCCTTCTTGTAGGAGGCAACGAGCGTTGCGCCCTGCTCCATAGAGGCCGTGATGAAGGCGTCGAGGTCCTCGTTGGACATCTCCGCGAAGTTCTGCGTGGTGTGCTCGCTCATTTCGGCGAACCCCTTCCTTCGAGGGTTGATTTTGTACTGAACTGAGGTCCTCGGCGACCTACGATTCCGAACCGTATCACAGGCATTCTGGAATAGTAGGTCGCCGGGGTCATGGTTTGCG
>JAZQNT010000047.1:0-3376 GCA_045627505.1 Nocardioides sp. | reverse complement strand
GCGCGCTGGTCGCCCTCCTGCGGGGTGGCCAGGACGTCGAGCCACACGTCGCCGGCGAACTGCTCCGGCGGGTTCTTCGCGGTCGGGGCGGTGTCGAGGACTCTCATGATCTGCTCTCCTTCTCGTTCCCAGCGCTGTCCGGCTGACCGCTGGTGGCGCGCTCGATCTCCTGCTTCTGCTGGTTCTTTGCGGCGGTGTGGATGAGGAACGACAGGCCGGGCTCAGCGGCCAGCTCCATGCCCTCGTCGGTCAGGGTGATCTCTCCGACGTCGTGGTGCACGAGCACCTTGGTGCCCGACCCGTGGCGGCGCACGTGGTCCGCGCCCCACCGGATGCGGAACGCGTCAGAGAGGGTGGACAGCTTCCCGAGAAAGCAGGACCGTGCCGGGTTGCCCTGGCCGGGGCCGTCGAGGACCTCGTCGTGGAAGGCCCGCCCGAGGGCGTTGGTCGCCAGGATGTCCATGCGCCCGTTGCGCACGAACGCCGGGCCGCGGTCGATGAGGTGCTGGCGCTCGGCGACGTCGAGCTGCAGGGCACGGACGAGGGCCTCGAGCACGGCGTCGCGCCGCAACCCCGCCACGCGCCGGCGCCCCGAGACCGTCAGCCCCGCCTGCTCGGGAACGAGCTTCGTCCGGCAGGACATGAGGAACTCGCGTGCTTCGTTCCTGTTGTCCATGCCTTCGACGGTACGGCGGACGCGCCTCCTGAGGGAGGCTCCATTCGTACGCCCCTCGCCGGAGGCTCCCTCCGACGACGCATACGCGCTTTCATTGAAGCAGCGGCAACAACGAATGAGGGGACACCATCATGGCTGACGAGGAGACCACGGGCTGGACCGGCGGGCAGAGTGCCTTCGGCGGCTTCGCCCCCCCGGAATGGTCCACTACACCGACAAGGTCCTCTTCGACGAGGTCTGGGAACGCGAGGGCCTGTCCAAACGTGACCGCAGCTTGATCACCGTCGCCGCGCTCACCGCGCTGGGGAAGACGGATCAGCTGCAGTTCCACCTCGGCCACGCCCGCCAGAACGGCGTCACCGACGAGGAGCTCAAGGAAGCCCTGCTGCAGCTGGCGTTCTACGCCGGATGGCCGAACGGCATGGCCGCGACCACCGTGCTGAAGAACATCGTGGAGAAGGAGAACTGATGCCCTCCTGGCCCACCGAAACCATCGAGAAGATCGCCGCCACCGACGA
The DNA here is from genome assembly GCA_045627505.1 of Nocardioides sp. Lineage (GTDB taxonomy): Bacteria > Actinomycetota > Actinomycetes > Propionibacteriales > Nocardioidaceae > Nocardioides. The sequence continues at coordinate 2,182 of JAZQNT010000047.1, read as the reverse complement.
CCTGCACATCGCCCCCTACCGCGCCGACGGCAAGACCACGGGGACTCCGACCTGGATCTGGTCGGTCGTGGTGGACGGACGCCTGTTCGTGCGGGCATGGAACGGGGTGAACGGCCGCTGGTACCGGTCCGCGATCGCGCAACGTGCCGGGAAGATCACCGCCGCCGGTCAGGAGCACCAGGTCGCCTTCGCCCCGATCGACGACCCGGACCTGAACGATCAGGTCGACGCCGCCTACCGGGAGAAGTACGCCGGCAGCCCCTACCTGCCGCCCATGGTCGCCGCGGGCCCTCGAGCAGCGACCGTCGAGATCACCCCGCGCCGCGTCGTCCGGACCGCGCCGGTGTAGAGCGCGCCGGTGTACAGCGCGCCGGTTGTAGAGCGCGCCGAGCTCGGGCATCGCGCCGAGCAGTGACCGCACCGGGCGCAAGAACCAGCGCGCGAACCACACCACACCGAACGAAGGGAATCCGATCGTGGCACGCATCCTGGTCACGGGATCCACCGACGGCGTCGGCCGCAACACTGCCGAGGCGCTCCTCGGCGACGGCCATCGTGTCGTCGTCCACGCCCGCACCACGGCGCGGCTGTCCGCGGTCCAGGGTCTCCTCGATCGCGGGGCTGGGGCGATCGTGGGAGACCTCGCCGACTCCGACCAGGTGCGAGGCCTGGTCGAGCAGGCCAACGCGCCCGGCCCGTTCGACGCAGTGGTTCACAATGCCGGCGTCATGCAGGGTGCGGTGCTGCCGGTCAACGTCACCGCCCCGTACCTGATGACCGCGCTCGTCCCGGCGCCGCGGCACATCTATCTCTCCAGCAGCATGCACCGCGGCGGACGCGCCGATCTCGCCGGCGTCGACTGGACCGGCGAGCGCGACACGCACTCCTACTCCGATACGAAGCTGTTCGTCACCGCGCTGATGGCCGCGGTCGCACGCCTGAGGCCGGACGTGCGCGCGCACGCCGTCGACCCCGGTTGGGTGCCCACCAAGATGGGCGGCCCCGGCGCGACCGACGACCTCGCCCTCGCCCACGTCACCCAAGCCTGGCTCGCCAGCACCGACGACCCCGAGGCCCTGGTCTCCGGCCGCTACTGGCACCACCGGCGCGTCCAGCAGCCGCATCCCGCGGTGCACGACGAAGCCTTCCAGGACGAGCTGCTCGCCTCGCTCGCGGAGCACACCGGCGTCCAGCTCCCCGCGGCCTTCGGCCGGTAATGGGACGGGTGAGATGAGCGAGCCGGGAACCTGTGGTCCACGGCGCCCTCGACCACCTCCCTGACGAGGTGCGTGCGCGAACGGGTCTCACGGGCCTGCGTGGACGCGATCCTCACCCCGGTGGAGCGACGGTTCGCCGAGGCCGTCGGCTCCGGGCACCTCACCGGCGACTCGGCACTGGTCCGACTCTTCCTGGACGGTTCCCGCCCCCGCACCTGACGGGCGGGCAGACAGCCCCGGCGTCGAGAGTGCTCGGGTCGAGGGTGCTCGGGTCGAGGGTGGTCGGGTCGAGGGTGGTCGGCGGAGGCCGAGCGCACCCAAGATGGACGAGTGTTCGGACTGGAGATGGCCGTCCTGCTGGGGGTCGCGCTGGTGGTCTGCGGCGCGCTCGCCCGGCGCTATCCGATCGCCCCGGCCATCCTGCTGGTCCTGGTCGGCGTGCTCGCGGGATTCGTGCCGCACCTGCGCGAAGCCCACCTGCCGCCCCAGGTGGTCCTCCTCCTCTTCCTGCCCGCCCTGCTCTACTGGGAGAGCCTGACCACCTCGCTGCGCGAGATCCGCAGCAACCTGGGCGTGGTCATCCTGACCAGCACCGCGCTGGTGGTGGTCACCGCTGGCGCGGTCGCTGTCACCGCGCACGCGCTGGGCATGCCCTGGGGACCCGCGTGGGTGCTCGGGGCCGCGCTCGCACCGACCGACGCGACCGCGGTCGGCATCCTGGCCCGCGACCTGCCCCGCCGCACGGTCACGGTGCTGCGCGCCGAGAGCCTGGTCAACGACGGCACCGCGCTGGTCCTCTACGGGTTGGCGGTGGGCGTCACCGTCGGCGAGCAGGACCTGACCGGGTGGCACGTCACGTGGTTGCTGGTGCTTCCTACGGTGGCGGCGTGCTGGCCGGTGGACTCGTCGGCCTGCTGAGCTGGCAGGTGCGCCGCCGCATGGACGACCCGATGCTCGAGGGCATC
>JAZQNT010000046.1:0-1502 GCA_045627505.1 Nocardioides sp. | reverse complement strand
CCTGGTTGTCGGCGAAACCGGGGGCGAAGCTCAGGACGATGGTGAAGACGATCGGCAGCGCGAACAGCGAGACGATCGCACCCGGCGACGAGAGCAGGAGGGCACCGAAGGCGAGGCCCTGGAGGACGGCGACGACGAGCATCACGACCAGGTTCACGAAGAGCGCGGTGGTGGCATCCGCCCAGGCGTCGTCAGAACCCAGCCCCAGCGTGGCGAGGGAGGCGACGGCCACGGCGATCACCGTGCCGATGAACGCGTACAGCAGACCGGCGGAGATCTTGGCGGCCATGATGCGCATCCGCGACGGCTCCAGGGCGAAGGTGGTCAGCGTGGTGCGCTGCCCCCACTCGCCTGTCACGAGGAGCACGCCCAGCACGGGCAGCAGGAAGTTCAGCGGTACCAGGGTGCTCAGCAGGTAGGCCAGGAAGGGCGCGCCGCCGTCGCGGTTGCTCCAGGCCACGGCGACGATCGCGATGACCACCACGGCCACGGTGAGGGCCAGGAGCCAGGCACCGGCGCGGGTGTCGCCCATCTTGCGCAGCTCCACCTGCACCAGACGGGGGAACGGGACCCGGGGAGTGCCGCTGACGTCGAACGTGCGGTCGTGGTGGGTCGGGAAGGTGGTGCTCATGCGTTCGCTCCCTGGAAGTTCTCACGCTGGGTGGTGGCGGTCAGTGACAGGAAGAGCTCCTCGAGCCCGCCCTCGGCCGGACGGAGGTCGACCAGGACCAGGCCCGCCTCCAGTGCCAGACGGCCCACCTGGGCGGGGCTGGCCTTGACCCGGAAGCCGAGACCGGCCGGGGAGTGCTCCAGGCCCGCACGACCGAGCGCCGCGCCGAGCGCCGCGCCGTCCTCGGCAGCCACCATCGTGCCGCCGCCGCCGCTGGCCTCGACCAGCGCCTTCTTGTCGCCCTGGGCCACGATCCGGCCCTGACCGATCAGGACCATGTCGTCGGCCACCAGCTCCACCTCGTTGAGCAGGTGGCTGGAGAGCAGCACCGTGCCGCCGCCCTCGGCGAAGCCGCGCAGCAGACCACGCATCCAATGGATGCCGGCGGGGGCGAGGCCGTTGGCCGGCTCGTCGAGGATCAGCACCTCGGGGTCACCGAGCAGCGCGTTGGCGATGCCCAGGCGCTGGCGCATGCCGAGCGAGTAGTTGCGGACGCGGCGCTTGGCCTCCTTCTCGCTGAGCGCGACCAGCTCGAGCATCTCGTCGACCCGGCTGGCCGGCAGGCCCATGGTGCGCGCGGAGAGGCTGAGCACCTCGCGTCCGGTCCTCCCGCCGTGCTGGGCGGAGGCGTCGAGGAGCAGGCCCACGTGAAGTGCCGGGTTCGGGCTGTCGCGGTAGCGCATGCCCCCGCTGGTCGCGCTGCCCGAGGTGGGGACGGTCAGGCCGACCATCATGCGCATCGCGGTGGACTTCCCGGCGCCGTTCGGGCCGAGGAACCCGGTGACGCGGCCCGGTTGGGCGGTGAAGGTGACGTCGTCGACGGCGCGGAACG
>JAZQNT010000045.1:0-6988 GCA_045627505.1 Nocardioides sp. | reverse complement strand
ATCTCTACCGATTATCCTCATAAGATTTCGCAGATTATAATCTTCCATAATTATCAGATAATCATAATAATCATAGTCTTCCTTTGTAACCTGTCTTGCGTGGTGACCATCGCAGGCGATTCCATGCTCAGCCAGTTTCTTTCTTGCCGGAGGATACACAGGGTTTCCGATTTCCTCCCTGCTTGTTGCAGCTGAATCAACCTCAAAATCCCATTCCAGTCCTCGTTTTTCGAGCAAGTCTTCAAAAACCCGGTGCTCCACCAGCTGCTCGGGGGTGGGGGAGTTGGAGGGGAGCAGGTCGTCCAGCGCGTCGTCGGGACCGCCCTGCAGTGACAGCACCTGGGCGCGGGCGAGGTCGTCGTCGTTGGCGTTGACCTCCTCCAGCGTCATGCCCAGGGCGCTGGCCACCTCGGCGTTGCTGGGGACGCGCCCCAGGGTTGCCGCCATTCGGTGGCGGGTCTCGTCCAGGTCCCGCGCCCGACGACGCACCGAGCGGGACGCCCAGTCGACGCTGCGCAGCTCGTCAAGGAGGGCGCCACGGATCCGGGTGGCCGCGTAGCGGGTGAAGGGGACCCCGCGTTCGGACTCGAAGGAGTGGGCGGCCCGCACCAGTGCCGCCAGTCCGGCGGACGTCAGGTCGTCGCGAGAGACCTGACGCGGCACGCGTCCGGAGACCTCGCGGACAATGTGCCCGACGAGCGGCATGGTCGCCGTGATGAGTTCGTCGCGCGAGTGCGCGTCCAGTCCCTGCTCGTTCACGGTTCAAGTTTCTGGGTAAACCGTCGAAAAGATACTCAAAATTAGGTATACGGCCCGGTCGTGCGGGAACACGGGACCAAGGTCCCGGCACGCGATGGCCCAAGCGGGCCATGGGGCGGATCCGGTGGTCGGTCGATGGGGCCTTCGCGCCGGGAATGCCCCAATTTCGTCACGCGAACATGCCTTAATCGGCGATGTCGTTGACTTGGTGGGCGAATTCCTTCAGGTGCAGCCCTCGGGCGCCGATGGACGAGGGTGGAAGCCGGCCGCCTCGTCGGTCGCTACGAAGGGAATGGCGATGGAGAAGCTGTCACAGGTTCTGTGGCGCGAACGCGAGCTGCTCGAGAGCCTGATCTACCGGCTCGAGGTCGAGCAACTCGTGATGTCCACCGGTCGCACCCGCTGGCTGCTCCGGGCGGCCCAGGACGTCCAGTCGGTGCTCGACGTGGTCCGTGAGACCGAGATGCTCCGGGCCGTCGCCGTCGACGAGGTGGCCGAGCAGCTCGGGCTGGGGCCGACCCCCAGCCTCCAGTCGCTGATCGAGGCGAGCGACGAGCCGTGGAGCTCGATCCTCGCCGACCACCGGGACGCCTTCATCCGGATCACCGCAGACGTCGTCACGATGGCCGACACCAACCGTGAGCTGATCACCGCCGGAATCCGGTCCGCACGTGAAACCCTGCTGAACCTGAGCGACGGAACCGACGGCTACACCGCCGACGGGAGCGCCGTCGCCGGCCCCGCCCGCACGCCCCTCCTAGACCGGAGCCTGTGACCCATGAGTGGAACCTTCTCCTCCTTCAACACCGCCCTCGGGGCGCTGCACTACAACCGCGCCCTGATGGACGTCGCGAGCAGCAACATCGCCAACTCCACCACCGAGGGCTACGCCCGCCGCCGCGTGGAGGGGGAGACGGTGAGCAGCGTCGGGCAGCCGGCCATGTACGCGCGCCCCAAGAGCCCGACCACCGAGGAGGGCGTGCAGGCGACCAACGTCTCCCGCGTGACCGATGAGTTCATCAACTCGCGGGCCCGCTTCGAGCACGGGCAGAACTCCTACCTGTCGCTGCAGAGCAGCGTGCTGTCCCGGTTCGAGTCCAGCATCGGCGAGCCCGGTGACAACGGCGTCTCCGCCGCGCTCAACGACTTCCGCACCGGCTGGCACGACCTGGCCAACTCGCCCGACTCGGCCGCCGCCCGCAGCCAGGTGCTGAACCGCGCCACCACCCTGGCCCAGTCGATCCAGGCCCAGATGCGCAACGTCGCCCAGGAGGAGAGCGACCAGCTCGTCCGCCTCGAAGCCCTGGTCAGCGAGGTCAACACCCTGGCCGGCGACCTTGCCGAGACCAACCGCTCGATCGCGGTGGCCGGCTTCAGTGGCACCGACGCCAACCTCCTCCTCGACCAGCGCGACCAGCTCGCGATGCGCCTGGCCGAGCTGACCGGCGCGGTCGCCACCCGTCGTGGCGACAACGGTTTCGACGTGAGCGTGAACGGTGTCTCGTTGGTCTCCGGATCCACCGCGGGGACGTTCGTGCTGGCTGCCGGAGCAACCGGTGGACCCGTGTCCTTCGCCGTCGAGACCGGTGGTGCGGCCGTTGCCGTGGCTGCGGGCCTTCGCGGTGAGGTCGGCGCCACGGCAGACCTGCTCAACGTGACGCTGCCGAACTACCGGGACGGGCTGGCGGCGGTGGTCAGCGGGCTGGTCGACGGCGTGAACGCCCAGCACGAGCGCGGTTACGACCTGGCGGGTACGCAGGGAGGCGAGTTCTTCGCCGTCGACGCCACGGGCAACCTCGTGGTCGTGATCACGGACCCCGACCAGGTCGCGGCCTCCCTCGAGCCGGACGGCAGGTACGACGGCAGCAACGCCACGACGCTCGCGAAGACCGGCGAGGTGGAGGACGCCTACCGAAGGCTGGTCAACGGCCTCGGCAGCAACGTCGCCTCGGTCAAGCGCCTCTCGACCAACCAGCAGGCGCTCACCGCCCAGGTGGACGGCACCCGCGATCAGCTGTCCGGCGTCAGCACGGATGAGGAGCTGGTCAACCTCGTGGCCGCGCAGCGTTCCTACGAAGCGGTCTCGCGGGTGATGACCTCGCTCGACGAGATGCTCGAAACCCTGATCAACCGGATGGGAGTGGTTGGCCGATGAGCCTCACCCGTGTCACCCAGAACATGCTGACCCAGCGGTCCCTGGAGGGGATGCAGATCGCCGCCAGCCGGATGGCGAAGGTCCAGGAGCAGCTGACCACCGGCAGCATGGTCAACCGCCCGTCGGACTCTCCGACCTCGACCACGGCCTCGATGCGTATGCGCTCGACGATGGCCGATGCCGACCAGTACGCCCGCAACGCCGGGGACGGGCTGGGCTGGCTCGGTCAGATCGACAGCACCCTGCAGTCGATGATCGACCAGACCCGACGCGCGCGTGATCTCACCATCCAGGGACGCAGCGCCACCGTCAGCACGCAGTCGGCGCGCGCTGCGCTGGCCGTCGAGGTCGAGGAGATCCGTGCCTCGCTGGTCGCCGCGGCCAACAGCACCTACCTCGGGCGCCCCGTCTTCGGCGGCGTGACCGGCGGTGGCATCGCCTACAACAGCGACGGCGAGTACCAGGGCTCCACCTCCGGTCAGGTCACCCGTACCGTGGCGGACGGCGTGACCGTCCGCGTCGACGTGGACGGTCGTCACGCCTTCGGTGCGGACGGGGACAACCTGTTCGACGCCCTCGACCTGGCCGCCGACGCGCTCGTCGCTGGTGACATGGACGCTCTCGGCGACGCGATGGACAAGCTGTCCGTCGCCATGGAGCGGATGACCGGCGCGCTGGCCGAGGTGGGTGGTGTCACCAAGCGCGTCGACCTGGCACTGCAGGCGGCCAAGGACAGCAAGCTGTCGATGAGGGGCACGCTCTCGGAGATCGAGGACGTCGACATCGCCGAGGCGGCGATGGAGCTGGGCCTCAAGGAGGTCGCCTACCAGACCGCGCTGAGCGCCGCGGCCCGGGTCATCCAGCCCAGCCTGGTCGACTTCCTGCGATGACCGTGACCGCAGTTGACGCTGCGCCCGCGCGCGGGTGTGGAAGGGTGGGATCCATGGCCGACACGCAGGGTGATGACATCCAGACCATTGAGTTGGCCCAGCCGATGCCGGGCTTCCCGGAGCACCGCCGCTTCGTGTTGGTGCGCGTGGACGAGGACGGGCTCCTCTGCGAGCTCACCTCCCTCAGCAACCCGGAGCTCCGGTTCCTGGTCGCCGCGCCCGGGCCCTTCTTCCCCGACTACGAACCGGTGGTGGGGGACGGCGTGGTGGAGCTCCTGGGCATCAAGGACGCCTCCGAGGTGCTCCTGCTCCTCGTGCTCACCGCTGGGGCCACCCTCGCGGACACCACGGCCAACCTGCTGGCGCCCGTGCTGGTGAACACCCGCACCCACCGCGCCGCCCAGGTGATCCTCGACGACTCGGGACTCCCCGTTGCAGCCCCGCTGCTCGGCTGAGCCGGTCGCCGGGGTGGCGCGGATTGACCGCACGTGGCCTAGGTTGGTCGCATGTTGGTGTTGAGTCGCCGTGCGGGCGAGAGCGTGGTCATGGGGGACGAGATCACCGTGACGATCCTCGAGGTGCGTGGCGACGTGGTCCGCGTGGGCATTGACGCACCGCGCTCGGTGAAGGTCCACCGCGCCGAGCTGCTGGACGAGCTGGCCGCGAGCAACCGCGGTGCCGCCTCGCCCACGGCTGATGCCGTGGCCTCGTTGGCCGACGCGCTGCGTCAGCGCAAGGGCTGAGCGCCACCGCCCCTCGTCCGCCAACGCGGTCCGGGTCCGGTCCGTGGACGAGCTCCGCCCGCGGGGCGCTTCTCGCTCAGGAACACCAGCCGCCTGCCGATCGGGGCTGTCGTAGCAGTGTGCGACGACGAAAGGGCGGACGACGGTGGATGAGATCGACGAGATCGTCCAGGTGTTCCTCGTGGAGAGCCACGAGAACCTGGACCAGCTCGACCGCGACCTGGTCGCGCTGGAGCGCGAGCCCGACTCGCGCGACCTGTTGGCGAGCATCTTCAGGACGATCCACACCATCAAGGGCACCAGTGGCTTCCTCGCCTTCGGCCAGCTGGAGTCGGTGACCCACGTGGGCGAGAACCTGCTCGCCCGCCTGCGTGACGGCAAGATGTCGATGACGCCGCAGACCACCGACGTGCTGCTCGCCATGGTCGACACCGTCCGCGACCTGCTGCGCGCGATCGAGGAGCGCGGCGACGAGGGCGATGCCGACGTGAGCGCCGTGGTCGAGCAGGTGACCGCCGTGCTGGAGGGACGCGCTCCCGCGGGCGCCGAGGCGGTGTTCGCCGAGGCCACCGTCGCGGTCCCCGCCCCCGAGGCTGCAGCGCCGGCGAAAGCAGTCGCCGCACCCGTTGGCGCGCCCGTCAACGGCGCGGTCAACGGTGTGGTCGGGGCCCCGGCCACCAGCCTGCCCAACACGGCCTCCCCCAGTTCCCCCAGTTCCACCGGTTCCCCCAGCCCCTCCGGGGCCGCCGCGGACGAGCACCACGACGACCACCCGCACCGCCGCAGCATCGCGGAGTCCTCCATCCGGGTGGACGTCGACGTCCTCGACTCCCTCATGCAGCTGGTCGGCGAGCTGGTGCTGACCCGCAACCAGATCGTCCGCCAGGCGGGGGTCCAGAGCGACCCGGAGTTCACCGCCTCGGCGCAGCGCCTCAACCTGATCGCTTCCGAGCTGCAGGAAGGGGTGATGAAGACCCGCATGCAGCCGATCGACCACCTCTGGGCCAAGCTGCCCCGCGTGGTGCGCGACCTCGGCGCCCAGTGCGGCAAGTCGGTCACCCTGGAGATGGTCGGCAAGGAGACCGAGCTCGACCGCTCACTGCTCGAGGCGGTCAAGGACCCGCTGACCCACCTGGTCCGCAACTCCGTCGACCACGGCTTCGAGACGCCCGCCGAGCGCGTGGCCGCCGGCAAGCCCGCCGAGGGCCGACTGACCCTGCGCGCCTACCACGAGGGCGGCCAGGTGGTCGTCGAGGTCAGCGACGACGGCTCCGGCATCGACCCGGCCAAGATCTCCGCCAAGGCGGTCGAGAAGGGGCTGCGTACCCCCGCCCAGCTCGACGAGATGTCGCACAACGACATTCTCCAGCTGATCTTCGCCCCAGGTTTCTCCACCGCGCAGGCCGTCACCAACGTCTCGGGACGCGGCGTCGGCATGGACGTGGTGCGCACCAACATCGAGGCGATCGGCGGCGCCGTCGAGGTGGAGTCCGTGCTGGGCAGGGGCACCACCTGCCGGCTGCGGATCCCGCTCACCCTGGCGATCGTGCCGGCCCTGACGGTCGAGTGCTCCGGGGACCGCTACGCGATCCCGCAGGTGAGCCTGCTCGAGCTGGTGGCGCTGGACGCCGACCGGGCGGCCAACGACGTCGAGGACGTCAACGGCGCCTCCGTCTACCGGCTGCGCGGCAGCCTGCTTCCCCTCGTCCGGCTCGCCGACCTGCTCGACGTCGAGTCCGAGCGCAATGACGGTCACGTCGTGATCGCGGTGCTGCAGGCGGAGGGCCGCCGCTTCGGCCTGGTGATCGACCGCGTGCTCAGCACCGAGGAGATCGTGGTCAAGCCGCTGGGCAGCCAGCTCAAGGCGATCGGCGCCTACTCCGGCGCCACCATCCTGGGCGACGGCACCGTCGCGCTGATCCTGGACGTCCAGGCACTGGCTCGGCGGGTGCTCAACACCGACGGCGTGGAGAGCGAGCAGACCCACGCGACCGCGGCCAAGGAGGTCGCGGTGGACGAGAGCCAGCGCCTGCTCGTCGCCGGCCTGGGCACCGACCGCCGGGTGGCGATCCCGCTGTCCTCCGTCACCCGCCTGGAGAACTTCCCCGCCTCGATCGTGGAGCACGTGGGCGGGCGTGAGGTGGTCCAGTACCGCGGCCGCATCCTGCCGCTGGTCCGGCTGGGCGACTTCTACGGCACCTATGGCGAGCGCGGCGGGGACCACCTGGTCGTCGTCATCTACACCGTCGGCTCGCGCAGCGTCGCGATCGTGGTGGACGAGATCATCGACATCGTCGAGGAGGGCTCGGAGCTGCTCTCCGACGTCACCGGGCACGGCGTGCTCGGCTCGACCCTGGTGCGCGACCGTCTGGTCGAGGTGCTGGACGTGCGTGCGGCGATCCTGTCCGCCGACCCCACCTTCTACTCCGCCGTGGAGGACG
>JAZQNT010000044.1:0-13068 GCA_045627505.1 Nocardioides sp. | reverse complement strand
TCCTCGAGCGGCTCGAGCAGATCGACGCCACCGTCACCCGCGCGGCCGCCCGGCACAGGATCCGACTGGTCCCCTGGCAGCACGACTACCTGCGCGCCGCGGTGCTCGGCCACTCCCCCGCATGGCCGACCGCACGCCGCGGCGGGAAGGCCACCGTCATGATGCTCCACGCCGAGATCACCCGGGCCCCTGACCAGACCCTCGCCGAGCGGCTGACCGCCCACGGCCTCCCGATCCCCACGCCGGCCGACTGGACGACCGCTCAGATCCGGCTCCGCGCCCGGGGCGTGCCGACCGACCGCGCCACCATCACCGCCGACGGGAAGCGGGCCCTGCTGGACGCCGCGATCGACGCCGCGCTAGCCCGGACCCGCGTCCGTCGCACCACCTGACCGGGCCCGTCCGCCCAGTCAGACACCGCCGGCGTCCCCCCACGGGGCGCCGGCGGTCGTGCATCGTCGGGACCATGAACACCACGGGGCGACGCGCATGATCGACCAGATCAGAGACTCGGCGGCCGCGATCACGGCCCTGTCGATCATCGGGGCGGCACTGGTCGGCGCCGCCGCCTGGTTCGGCCAGACCGTCATTCGGGACGGCAAGGCGGTCCGCGACGTGCTCCTCGGCCGGCAGGCCAGCAGGTCCCGCGTCACCGGCGAGATCACCCCCGAGCTCGAGGGTGTCGGGGTGCGCGTCGGGAAGCTCGAGGCCCAGGGCGAAGCGAACACTGGGCTCCTCGCCCGCCTAGTCGAGCTCGTCGGTGAGAACCACGAGCAGCGGATCCGCGCCCTCGAGCGGCACCTTGAGGTCTGTCCGCCGCCGGCGCCGCAGACCGTCGTGAACGTCACCGCCGTCCCCGAGCCCCTGTCCTAGCGGCGGGCGGGCGCGTAGATCGGCCCGCACGCCCCCTGACAGTCCTCCCAGTGGCAGAACCCGCACAGGTCGGCCCCGCCCATCGTGCCGGCCCCGCAGCAGCCACAGCGGCGCGTGCGGACTATCCGCCCGTCGTCGGTGCGCGGCCGCGGATCCGGGCGGACCTCGAGGCGGCCAGGCGGCCGATCAGGTCCGAACAGCTCGAGCTGCTCAGTTCGCACCACCAGCACACCCCTGTCCGCTCGTCGATCTCGTCGGCTGGCACCCACACGGTGCAGCTGGTGCACTCGTCGAGCACGTCGCCGCCGATCGGGTACATCACCCCAGGCTCCTGACCACGGCCCACCGTCCGGGCCGGCCCGCGTTGTTCCCGCCGGTCCCCCAGTCGGTGAGGATCCGCCACACGTCGCCCTCCCAGGACCCCATGAGGTCGAGGAGGCCCACGAGCGGCACGGTGCGCGGCTCACCGTCGTCGTCGACCGGGTCGATCAGGGCCGCGGCCACGGCGAACAGGCGCCGCTCGGTCGACGACCAACCGCGGCCCTCGCGGTCGACGTCGGCGACCCAGTCCAGCAGCGCCCCAGGGCGCCCGCCGCCCTGAGCGACCCACGAGGCGGCTTCCCCGACCAGCGCCGGCGACAGCTCGAGCAGCGCCCGGGCCGCGAGCCACTCCTCTGAGCCGACCTCCGGCCAGCACGTCGACCATGCCGCCGCGGCAGGGCCGACCAGCGCGCCGCTCATCGCTCGTTCTTCGCGAGCCACATCTTGAGGCCCTCGGCGACGGCGTCCTGCACGTCGACGTCGACGTCGAAGCAGGTCCGGCGCACCCGCTTCCGCAGCGACATGGGGACCCGGGTCGACAGGGCCACCATGGGGTCGGTGCGCTCCTCCTGCTCGCCACCAGCGAGGCGGGCCACGCGGCCCTCAACGGTGCGGGGCGGGGTCGCGTCGCGTCGGTCGTCGGTCATGGTCATGCCCTCTCGTCGGTTCGGGTGTCGAGCTCGTCGGCGAGCTCGGCGTAGATGGTGCTCATGGCGGTGCCGGCTGGCCCGTCGAGCTGGGCGGCCGGCTTCCCGGCCCCCGATGCCTGGTCGGACTTGAGGCGGTGCGGGACGCGGGTCCGGGTGACGTCGTCGCCGTAGATTCGGGCGAGCTCGGCGACCCGGGCGGTGTGCTCAGAGAGGCGCCCGTCGACGGCCACCGGGACGATGCCGGCGAGGGCAACGTCGGGGCGCATGTCGCGGCGCACGACGGCCACTGTCTCGACTGTGCGGGCCACGCCGTGCAGGCTCATCCTCTCGGGCCGCGTGGGCACGATCACGGCGTCAGCGGCGACACAGGCCGCCACAGTGGCCGGCCCGAGGTCGGGCGGCCCGTCGATCACGACCCGGTCGTAGCGCTCGCTGAGGTCGGCGGAGTCGATCGCCCGGCGGAGTCGGAAGATCAGGCCGGGCGCCGTGGAGGCCCACACGTCCTCGAGGTCGAGCGACGACGGCACCACGTCGATCCCGCACCAGTGGGGGTCGGCGGGGCGCACCGCGGCTGTGAGGGCGGTCGCGTCGCGTTCGTAGTCGCGCAGGACGTCGGCGATCGTGCAGGTCGTCTGCTCGTCGAGCTCGGCCACCAGGGCGGAGGTCGCGGCGGCCTGCTTGTCGAGGTCGATCACCAGCACGGACAGCCCGCGGCTCGCCCAGACGTGCGCGAGGTTGAGAGCGAGCGTCGTCTTCCCGACGCCGCCCTTCTGGTTGAGCACCGCGTACACGGGCATCGCTGGACTCTCCTCCTGGTCGGCATGTGGCCCCCTGTTGGGCTAGCCCATGACGATAGGTATACCCCGCTAACGGTCCTGCACGCACACCGACACGCACGCCGTCCCACAAGCCCGCCGCCCGTCCAGACAGCGTGCGGCCATGGGAAACTCGCGCACCCCGACGGTCGGCCGGATCGTCCACTACCTATCCCGGGGCTCCGCTGACGGCGCCTACGCGCCCGCCTGCCGGGCCGCCGTGGTCACCGACGTCGACGACGACGGTGCCGCCCTCGCGGTCCTGAACCCCACCGGCGCGTTCTTCTCGCCGGCCGTCCCCGAGGGCACCGCCGGCGGCACCTGGCACTGGCCCGGCCACGACGGCGACTGTCAGCTCGAGCCCGCCCCGTGAGCACCGCGGAGCGCCGGAACGTCGCCCTGGTCCGCGTCGGGACCTGGTCGGCATCGACGGGCGTCACGAAGATCGACCACGACGACCTCGCCGCCATGGCTGCGGCGTACGGCGACCAGGTCGTCGACCGGCCCGTGATCAAGCTCGGCCACGACGACAAGAACGCCCTCAACTCCGCGGCCGGCGTCACTGGCCTCGGTGACGGCGAACCCGCGTTCGGGTGGCTCGCGAACGTCGGGGTCGGCGACGGCTCCGCAGAGCGCCCCGACACCGACACCCTGTACGGCGACTACGTCGGGATGCCCGCGAAGCTCGCCGACGTCTCCGACACCGCGTGGCGCCGCCGCTCCGTCGAGATCGCATGGGGCGTGAAGACCTCCGCCGGCAAGGCGTACCGGGCGGTGCTGACCGGCGTCGCGCTCCTCGGGGTGCGGAAGCCCGCCGTGAAGGGCCTCGCCGACGTGCTGGCCCTGTACGCCGACGTCGACAGCGCCGAGTCGCTCACCACGTTCGAGCTCGTCGAGGGCGTCGAGGGCGCCCCCGCACTCGCCTGGCTGGCCGCCGCGCGCACCGAGGTTCTGGCGCTCGCTGAGGCCCACCAGCTGCCCGCCGCGGACGTCACCGCGGCCCTCGAGCGACTGGACCAGTTCGCCGGTGTGCGCGACACCGGCGCCGTCCCCCAACCGCCCGCGACGCCGCCGGATGGTGGCGCCGTAGCAGCACCGAACCCCGTGAACCCCGAGGAAGGGACCCGCATGACGCTCAAGAAGTCCGACGTCGACAAGGCGCTCGAGCAGGCCGGCGACGAGGACGTCACGGCGCTCCTCGAGGGCCTGATCAAGCCGGCCGCCGCTGAGGCGCCCGCCGCCCCCGCCGCACCCGCTGCGCCTGCTGCCCCGGTCGCGCCCGCCGCCGCCCTGGCCGCCGAGACCCCCGGCATCGTGACGCTGACCCAGTCCGCGTTCGAGGAGCTCCGCGCCGGCGCTGAGGCGGGCACCGCCGCTAACGCCGCGATCGCCCGCGAGCGCCGCGCCGGCCTCATCAGCTCCGCGCTGTCCGAGGGCCGGATCACGGTCGCCGAGCGCGGCAAGTTCGCCCACGAGCTCGCCGACGGGGAGACCGCGACCGGCTGGGCCGCCGCCCTCGAGCGCGACGAGATCGGCACCGCGTCGCTGCTGTCGTCCCTCACCCCGCGCTTCGCCACCACCGAGATCGGCCACGACGCCGCCCCGGTCGCGCAGTTCTCCGAGACCGACCAGAAGGCCGTCGACGCCTTCATCGGTTCCCTCGGCCTCGCCTGACCGGCGACGGCCACCCACTACCACCAGCACAGGAGCTGAACGACATGCAGAACGCCTGCCAGC
Organism: Nocardioides sp.; assembly: GCA_045627505.1. Lineage (GTDB taxonomy): Bacteria > Actinomycetota > Actinomycetes > Propionibacteriales > Nocardioidaceae > Nocardioides. Next base: position 8,672 of record JAZQNT010000044.1, on the reverse strand, counting down.
CGCTGTACCAGGAGGGCCGGAACGTCACCGGCCGTGCGAAGACCGCCGTCACCGGGAAGCGCTTCGTTGCGATCACCGGCAACGGCACCGAGGGCGTGCCGGACTGCGGCCACGCGACCGCCGCGGGCCGCGTGTTCGGCGTCGCCGGCTACGACGCCGCGATCGGTGAGGCATTCCCCGTCTTCCGCAAGGGCGTCGTCCCTGTGAAGACGTCGGGCGCCGTCACCGCGTTCGCCGAGGTCGAGGTCGGCGCGACCGGCCTCGCTGTCGCGAAGACCGCCGGCGTGGCCGTCGGCTACGCGATGTTCGACGCCGCCGCGGGCGCCGACGCGTTCATCTGCCTCTACGAGTGACCCGCCGGGATCACTGACCCTCTCCACAGAAAGCGAGTACCAGGATGCCCACCGAGGCCCCGCAGTACCCCGGCGCGAACCCGACCGTTGCCGGCAACAAGATCACCGTCGAGCGGTTCGTCAAGTCGCCGTCGACCGTCTTCAAGGTCCTCTCGGACCTGTCGAAGGAGCGGTACATCGCCGACTTCATCTTCGCGTCGGGCGACGCGCAGGGCGGCGCCGTGCTGTACGACGAGACCGAGGAGAACGACCTCTACGCCGAGGGCGGCGCCAACGGTGGCGACCCGTCCATCATCGCCCCCGGTGACGAGTTCCCGATCGTCGGCGACTCCCAGGGCGACCCCCGTGTCGCGGCCGTCACCAAGCGCGGTTCCGCGTTCCCGCTGACGTACGAGGCTGTGCGCCGCGACCAGCGCGACGTGCTCGGCCGTGGCCTGATCAAGCTGCGGAACAGCTCGATCCGCAAGCACGACACCGTCGCCGTGCAGGCCCTCAGCACGCACCCCCGGGTGCGGACCGCCACCGCCGCTGAGGCGTGGTCCGGCTCCACCGAGGGGTCCCTGTTCGCGGACGTGTTCGGCGCGAAGTACGCCGTCGAGCAGGCCGACCTGGGCTACATCGTCGACACCGCGATCCTCAACCCGCAGGACGCGCTCAAGATGATCAAGCGCAAGGACGTCCGCGAGGCCCTGCCGCGCGAGAACGCGACCCTGAACCCGATCCTGTCGGGCGAGCTGGCCGGCCTGTGCGGTGTCGACAACTGGATGGTGACCAACCGCGCCACCGCCGGCGTCGTGACCTTCCTGCAGTCGAAGGTCGCCGGCTCGCAGCGCGACGAGGTGCCGTTCTACACGCGCACTGTCAACCAGGAGGTCCGCGAGCGGTGGCTGCTCATGGCCGGCCGCGTGGGTGTGCCGATCGTGACGGACCCGCTCGCAGTCATCCAGCTCCGGGGCGTGTGACCGTGACCGCTGCCACGACGCGAAGCCGGCGCAACCCGGCCCCGCGCGAGGCGGCGGCCACGGCCGCCGCTCCTGCCCCGGTCGACGACGCCACCCCGGCGCCCGAGACCGCCCCCGACCACGGCGCCGAGGCGCCCCCTGTTGCCGCTGAGCCGCCTGCCGCGGCCACGGGCGACCCCAAGGTCGCGGACGACTCCGCGGCCCCTCAGATCGCCGCCGACGAGGCGGGTGTGCGCGACGAAGCGACACCCCCGGCCGGCGGCACCCTCTCCGACTCGGCCCGAGGGGACGGCGGCGCTGGCGACAGCTCCGCCGCGGACGAGTCGGACGCCGGACGAGAGGCCGCCCTTGCGCGGTCGCTCGCTCTGGCAGTCCTCGCGGCCGGCGACGGCCCCGAGGAGTCTCCGGGTGGGAGCGGCGAAGTCCCTGCCCCCTCGAGCACCGACCTGAACGGGACGGTTCACGAGTGGGGCGGGGACGAGTCGTACGTCGTGTCGACCTTCATGTTCAACGCGATCGTCAACGGCAGCCACCACACCGCCTACCGGGGCGACGTCGTGCGCCCGGTGGCGGAGGTCGTGGGCCGCGGGCGCCAGCTCGGCGCGCTCGAGCCCCTGCCCGCCCCCGGCGTCGACCTGTCCGACGTCGACCCGTGGGAAGTGGACGACCCGTACGACGTCTAAGACCACACACCCCTGCCTGGCCCGGCGCCCCCTCACCGGGGCGCCGGGCCTTGCGCGTACCGAGGAGAACCGATGCCTGACCCGATCGACCCCGACGAGACCCGCGGCCCGTTCCAGGCCACCGTGCGCGGCGTCACCGACCTCCTGCCGGCCGCCCGGTTCGTGCAGGAGCTCGAGCCCGGCAAGCGCGGCGTGACCCTGCCGATGGTCGCGAGCTTCATCGACGAGATCACCGCCCGTGTGGCGCTCCGCATGGCCGGCATCGAGCGCCTGGTCGACGACCTCGAGGACACGGTGCGCGCCGGCGCCCGCGAGCTGGTCCACCTGGGCGCCGCGTCGCGGGCGCAGGCAGCCCGCTACCCCGAACAGTCGGCGAAGAACAGCGACTCTTACGCCGCGGTCCTGTGGGACCAGTTCGAGTCTGGCCTTGAGGCGCTGCTCGGCGAGCTCGCGGTGCAGCTCGACGACCCCGGTGCGGTCGAGGCACCCACCCCCGGGCAGGGCGTCCGGGTGTCGTTCCCGCCGCCGCGGTTCACCGAGACGATGGGGTTCTGAGCGATGCGAATGACGTTCGATTTCTACGGCGACACGCAGATCGACCGGACCCTGACCCGGGTGATCGACTCCGCACAGGACTTCTCCCCCGCGTGGGACGAAATGGCCGACAAGTTCGTCGCCTCGCAGCGGCGCCAGTTCTCCACCGAGGGCGGGCACGCCTCCGGTGGGTGGCCGGCCCTGTCGCCGGACTATGCCGCGTGGAAGGCGAAGCACTTCCCCGGGAAGGGGATCCTCGAGCGCACCGGCGCGCTCAAGGCGTCCCTCACCCGGCGGCCCCTGGCGATCGAGCACATCACCCCCGACGAAATGGTGATCGGCTCCGACGTCGACTACGGCAAGTACCACCAGCGCGGCGACGGGCTGCCGCGCCGGCGCCCGGTCGAGCTCACCGAGCTCACCCGCCGCGACATGGTCAAGGTCGTCCAGAAGCACCTGTTCGCGGGTGTCCAGTGAGGGCCGGCGCGATCGGCCCCGAGGCCGCCTGTGCGCGCGTCGCCGGGTGGCTGCAGGGCCGCCTGGGTGACCGGGAGTGGATGGACGCCCACGCGGCCCGGCACGGCTACGACCTCGCCGCGGACCCGCTGCCGACCGCGGCCCTGGTGGTGCCGCACGACCCGGGCCCCGTGGCCCTCGAGGACTGGCCCGCGGTCGCCGTCACCTGCGGCGGGTCGACGCTGCAGCTGCTTGACGCCGACGAGGACGGCGAGCTGTACCGGGTGACGTACACCCTGCGGGTGCTGCTCCTGGTGCGCTCCGAGGACGACCCCATGACGACCCGCCTGTCGCAGCGCTACACCCTGGCCGCACGGGAGGCGCTGCTGTCGGTGAAGTCGCTCGGCTCGCCGGCCGGGCAGATCCTCGCGGCGTCCCTGTCAGAGTCGCTGTCCCCGACCAGCCCCGGCGACGGTGACGTGGTCGCCGGATCGCAGCTCGCCGTGACGTTCGTGGCGGAGGAACGGCACCTGACGCACGGTGCGCTCGGGCGCGTCGCGCAGGTGGTTGTCGACACGACGGCCCTCCCACCACACCCGGCGCTGTGAGCCGATCGTGAGCGCCATGACCGGGACTGTCTACAACACCACCGACGGGCCGCTCGTGATCGACACAGAGGGCCACCAGGTCGACGGCCGCGCGCGGCGCCCGCGGGTCGACCTGCGGGCGGAGCTCGTCGCTGACGCGCTCGCCGCCGGCCGACTGGTCGACGTGACCGACCACAAGACCAAGGCGAAGCCGGACGACCCGGCCGCTGAGACCAAGGAGAGCTGACCCCGATGATCGGTGTTACCACGAAGACCGCGACCCGCTCCGGGCCGGCGTCGAGTCCGGTCCCCGCGACCGGCCGCTACTTCATCGTCGGCAAGTTCGACCGCGGCCTGATCGGCGCCCCCGTGCGGGTGCGGTCCATGGCCGACGTCGAGCGCGCCTACGGCGGCCGCGTGACGTTCGGGTCCGGCTACGACGACCTCAAGACGTACTTCGAGGAGGGCGGCGCTGAGGCGCATGTCATCCGCGTCGTCGGGCCCGCCGCGACCGTCGGCACGAAGACGTTCAACGACAAGGCGAGCACGCCTGTCCCGACCCTCAAGGTCGACGCGATCAGCCCGGGCGCCTGGTCGGCCGGCGTGACCGTGGAGGTCAAGGCCGGCACCGTGGCGGGCACCTACTCGCTGACCGTGCGCGGCCCCGTCGGCGACGCGGAGGTCTTCGACAACCTGGCGAACTCCGCCGACGCTGCGACCGCCCTGACCGCCTCGGCGTGGGTGCGCGGCACCGACCTGGGCGCGGCCACCGCGGCGCCGAACAACATCATCGCGCCGGCCGCGGCGGCGGCCCTGACCGCCGGCAACGACGACCGGGCCGCGATCACCGCGGCCCGCGCCACCGACGCGCTCGCCCTGTTCGGTGTCGAGCTCGGCACCGGCGCTGTGGCGCTGCCCGGCTTCCCCGCCTCCCAGGTGGGTGCGGCTGCTGCGGCACACGCGGCGACGCACGGGCGCCTGTACCTGGGTGCCGAGGGCCCCGGCGCCACCGCGGCCGCTGTGAAGGCCGCCGCGGCGGCCCTGACCGCGAACGGCGACCACGCCGGCCTGTTCTACCCCTGGATCCGGGTGCCGCTCGGCGGCGGGAAGACCAAGCTCGTGTCGCCCGAGGGTTACGTGGCGGCGTGCCGTGCGCGCGGCCACGCCTCGGAAGGCCCCTGGCGTGCGCCGGCCGGCGAGATCGCCGAAGCCCGGTACGTCGTCGACGTCGAGACCCCGATCAGTCAGGCCGCCGGCGACGACCTCAACAGCGCCGGTGTGTCGGCGATCCGCGTCATCAAGGGCGGCGTCCGCCTGTACGGGTGGCGCTCGCTGTCGGCCGACGTGGAGAACTTCCGGCTGCTGACCGGCCGCGACGTCCTGAACTGCCTGCGCTACGCCGGCGAGGACGCGCTCGAGTCCCTGGTGTTCCGCACCATCGACTCGGGCGGCCAGCTCCTCGGCCTGCTCAAGACCAAGCTCATCGGCGTGGTCGAGCCGTACCGGGCCGCCGGTGGCCTGTACGCGCTGACCGACGAGGACGGCGACGCCGTCGACTCGGGCTATTCGGTCGACGTGGGCCCGGCCGTGAACCCGCCGGCGCTGCTCGCGCAGAACCGGCTCGCTGCCGTCGTCGCGGTGCGCGTCTCCCCGACCGGCGAGCAGATCGAACAGACCATCGTCAAGGCCGCCCTGACGGCGAACGTGTGAGAGAGGGACTGACGTGAGCAGCAACGACCCCAACCTGGCCGCAACCGCGCGCCAGCAGCTGATCGTCGTCGAGGGCTTCACCGGCTACTTCGCGACGAAGACCGGCGGCGAGGTCACCGCCGAGGCGAAGAAGGTGTACGACGGCGGCCGCAAGGACCCCGAGGTGCAGGGCGGCCCCGCCGAGACCTCGAACCTGGTCCTGACCCGGCCGTACCGGATGGGCCTGCACCAGCGGAAGCTCGCCGAGCTCGCCGCGCAGGTCGGCACGCACCGCTGCGACGTGTCGGTGTACGACACCGACCCGGACCTCGGCCCCTGGGGCGAGCCGCAGGTGTACGCCGGCGCGCTCCTGGTCCGCGTGAAGCGGCCCGACGCCGACGCCGCCAGCACCGACACCGGCTCCTTCGAGCTCGAGTTCGCCGTCTCCGCTGAGGCGTAGCACGACCTGGTGAGCGGCGGGCCCGACCTGCCGCTCACCGGGCGCACCACCCACCCACCCGATCCCCTGTAGGAGCACCAGATGAGCACCGAGACCCCCGAGTTCGGGCACCCGTCCCGCGCGATCCCCGGCTTCGAGAACGACCCCGACCTGGGCGACGTGCAGCTCTCCGACCCCGCCGACGAGGCGAGCGACCTCGAGCTGATCGCCGCCGAGCTGGCGGCCGACACCACGCCGGCGGAGACCACGGTCGCTGTCGCCGGCCGCCCCGGCTGGGCTGTCGTGCTGCGCACCGACTTCACGCACCGCGACGTCGACCTCCTGCGCCGCAAGTCCAAGGATCGCAAATTCACCGACGGGATCGACCCCGTCAAGTTCGCGTGCCTGCTGATCGCCACCAACACGATCCGCTTCGAGCGGCGCGGCGTCACCGTCGAGCTGGGCGGGCAGACCGCCACGTTCGCGACGCCGGCGTTCCAGCAGCTCCTCGGTGCCGCCGGCGCCGTCGGCACCGTGAAGCAGATGTGGGGCAACCGTGACCCCCGCGTGATCGGCGTCTCCGAGCGGCTCCTCGAGGAAGCCGGGTGGGGCGAGGAGGCCGACCTCGCGGACCCTACCGACTAGGTGCCGACGATGAGCCCTGGGCGGTGACCCCCGCGGTCGCCGCCCAGCGCGCTCTGCTGGCCCGCCTGGTCGCGGATCCCCGTGTCCGGGCGGCCGCAGTCATCGGCGACACCTTCGGGATCGACCCGGTCGCGGTGCTCGAGGAACGCGACCCCTTCAAGCGGCTGGTCCGCCTAGCCGCGAACAACCTGCTGAATGCTGAGCGCGAGCGGGCAAGCAAGCCGTAGGGCAAGACGACTTGAAAGGCGGGCGGCGTGGGATCGCACACCGAGGAAATGACCCTGCGGGCCACGATCCGCGACGAGCTCTCCGGGGGCCTCAAGGAGATCCAGCGCCAGGTTCGCAAGACGTCGTCTGAGGTCACCGACCTGGGCCGGCGCACGATTCAGGACGGCGCGGCCGGGTTCGACAAGATGGTCGGGTCCGGCACCAAGCTCGCGAAGTTCCTGGGCGGCAAGCTGGTATCTGCGGCGAAGTGGGGCGCGCTCGGGCTGGGCGCGATCACCGCGGCCGCGGTGACCCTCGGCGTGAAGACCGCCGCCGAAATGCAGAACGCCGAGATCGCGTTCTCGACGATGCTCGGCTCCGGTCGCAAGGCGAGGGCGTTCCTCGGCGAGCTCAAGGAGTTCGCGGCCGCCACCCCGTTCGAGTTCCCTGAGCTGCAGACCGCGGCGTCGTCGCTGATCTCGGTCGGCATCGACGCCAAGAGCGTCATCCCGATCATGACGACCCTCGGCGACGTGACCTCCGGTATGGGCACCGGCTCCGAGGGCATCAAGCGCGCCACCGTGGCGATCCAGCAGATGACCGCCGCGGGCCGGATCCAGGCTGAGGACCTGAACCAGCTGCGCGACGCCGGCATCCCCGTCTACGACCTGCTCGCCGGCGCCCTGGGGAAGACCAAGGCGCAGGTGTCCGAGCTCGTGCAGGAGGGCAAGCTCGGCGGCCCGGAGCTGGCGAAGATGATGAAGGCGCTCGAGACCGGCGAGGGCCTCGAGCGGTTCACCGGCCTGATGGAGAAGCAGTCGCAGACCCTCGGCGGCGTGTGGTCGAGCCTCAAGGACACCGTGCAGATGGGCCTCGCGGACGCCCTCAAGCCGATCATCCCCGTGCTGTCCAGCCTGACCACCGGCGCCGCGAACCTGGCCGGGACCGCGCTGCCGAAGCTGTCGGACGCTCTCGCTGTCGGGGTGCGCCGCGGCAAGGCCCTGTTCCGGGCCTACCAGAACCACGGCATCGACGGGGTGATCGACAAGATCGAGGAGATGACCGGCACGCAGGACAAGCTGCGGCCCGTGATCGAGAAGGTCACCGAGGTCGCCACCGACCTGTGGGCGGTGTTCTCGGAATCCGTGGTGCCCATCTTCACCGAAGCCGCCGCCGCGGTGCCGCTGCTGCTGGGCCCGCTGGGGCTGCTGGTCGCTGTCCTCGGCTTCGCGGCCGACCACACCGACCTCACCCGCGCAGCGATCATCGCGATCGTCGTCGTCATGACCGCCTTCAAGGTCGCGTCCCTGGCTATGGCGGCCGCGCAGACCGCGTCACTGGTCGTCCTCAAGGCGCAGACCGTGGGCACGAAGACGCACCTGGTGTGGGCGGCGGCGGCGAAGACCGCGACGGCCGTGTGGACGGGCGCACAGTGGCTCCTCAACGCGGCGCTGTCGGCGGACCCGATCGCCCTGGTGGTGCTGGCGATCGCTGGCCTTGCGGTCGGCATCTACGCCCTGTACCAGAAAAGCGAGACGTTCCGCGGCATCGTCGACAAGCTGTGGGAGATCCTCAAGAAGTTCGGGGGCTTCATCGCCGACGTGTTCGTCGGCTATATCCGGCTCCTCGCGACTGCCTGGCTGACCATGGCCCGGTACGGCGTGGAAGCCTTCAAGTTCCTCCTGTCCTCGGCGTTCCTCGCGTTCGACGGGATCCTCTCGGCGGCTGAGAAGGGCCTCGGGTGGATCCCCGGGCTGGGCGACAAGATCAAGGGCGCCCGCGACTCCTTCAACGAGTTCGGCGACAAGACCATGGGGGTGCTCGACGGCGTCGCGGACAAGCTCGACACCGCGCAGGCGAAGGTCGACAAGCTCGGCCGCGGCACCGAGGTCAAAATCCGGTATGTCGACACCGGCGGCCCGGGCCGGAACACCCCGAACAACGGGATCCGGCCGAACGCGGTCGGCGGCGACACGCGGACCTCGAAGGCCCGCGGCCGCTCTGCCGGGTTCGCGGCCCCCCTCGCGGCGCACCAGCGGGCACAGATGCTGTCGGGGACCAGTCTGCGGATCACCAACGCTTTCGTTGGCGGCGGCGGGAAGGGCCACGGGTCCGGC
>JAZQNT010000043.1:0-1504 GCA_045627505.1 Nocardioides sp. | reverse complement strand
CGGCCCACCCGCAGCAGGTCGAGGACGCGGACCCGGGGACGACGGGCACCAGCGGTTCGCACCGAGCCTGAGTCGTACGCAGGTCGTCGGGGGCTCTGGCGTCCTTGCCCAGGTGGGGGCACCATGAGGGATGGCCACCTACAGCCAGTTCTGCCCCGTCGCCAAGGCGATGGAGATCCTGGACGAGCGGTGGACCGTCCTCGTCGTCCGGGAGCTCCTGCTGGGGAGCACCCACTTCAACGACCTGCGTCGGGGCGTGCCCCGGATGTCGCCGGCCCTCCTGTCCACCCGCCTTCGCTCCCTCGAGCGGGTCGGCATCGTGGTCCGCAGCGACGCTGGCTACGAGCTGACCGAGTGCGGGCGTGACCTTCACGCGGCGGTCCTCCACCTCGGCACGTGGGGGCAGAAGTGGATCAAGGACGTCGGCGACGCCGAGCTCGACCCCCACCTCCTCATGTGGGACGTGCAACGCACGGTCCCGACCTCTGCGTGGCCACCGGCCACGACCTGCCTGTCGATCGAGTTCATCGACCTCCCTCCGCGGCGTCGGCGCTGGTGGCTGGTGGTGAAGGACCAGGTGGCCGAGTCGTGCGACGTCGACCCCGGCCACGAGGTGAGCGCGACCCTGCGCGTCTCCCTGCGCGACCTGACCCTGGTCTGGCGCGGCGACCTGGGCTGGCCCCAGGCGCTGCGCAGCGGGCGGGTCCAGATCGAGGCGCTCCCTGCGGTGGCCCGGCAGGTCCCGGAGTGGATCGGACAGTCCCTGCTGGCACCGCAGGATCAGCCTGCGGTGCCGGGGGCCCGCAGCACCGCGCCGGAGCGTACGAGCTCGACCGCGGCCTCGATCTCGGGCGAGAGCCAGCGGTCCTGACCGGGGACCCCGACCCCCTCCGCGCGGAGCAGGTCGACGACCCGCCCGGTGGCGGGAGCAGGTCGCAGCGGCGCGCGGAGCTGGAGACCACGCGCAGCCGTCAGCACCTCGATCGCCACCACGCGGGTCAGGCCGTCGACGCTGCGCCGCAGCTTGCGAGCCGCTGACCACCCCATCGAGACGTGGTCCTCCTGCTTCGCGCTCGTCGGGATCGAGTCCACCGACGCCGGCACCGCGAGCCGCTTCATCTCCGAGACGATCGCGGCCTGGGTGTACTGGGCGATCATGTGGCCGGAGTCGACCCCGGGGTCGTCAGCCAGGAAGGGCGGCAGCCCGTGGCTGCGCGCGGGGTCGAGGAAGCGGTCGGTGCGCCGCTCCGACATCGAGGCGACGTCGGCAGCGACGATCGCGAGGAAGTCGAGGACGTACGCCACCGGCGCCCCGTGGAAGTTGCCGTTGGACTCGACCCGGTCACCGAGCACCACCGGGTTGTCGACGGCCGAGGCGAGCTCGCGCTCCGCGACGGTGCGGGCGTGCCCGACGGTGTCGCGGGCCGCGCCGTGCACCTGCGGCGAGCAGCGCAGCGAGTAGGCGTCCTGCACCCGCGTGCAGTCGGGCGTACGGTGCGAGGCG
>JAZQNT010000042.1:0-2472 GCA_045627505.1 Nocardioides sp. | reverse complement strand
AGGAGCTCGCGGCGCGGGCGTTCGCGCACACCGCCCAGTACGACCGCGCCGTCGCCACCTGGTTCGCCGAGGGCACTCTCGTGGAGGGGGACCTCCCCGCCCACCTCACGATCAACGCGGAGCGTCTGGCCACGCTCCGCTACGGCGAGAACGCGCACCAGCGCGCCGCGATCTACACCCGCGCCGGCGGCCACGGCATCGCCCAGGCGACGCAGCTGCAGGGCAAGGAGATGTCGTACAACAACTACGTCGACACCGACGCCGCCCGTCGCGCCGCGAACGACTTCGAGGGCCCGGCCGTCGCCATCATCAAGCACGCCAACCCGTGCGGCGTGGCCACCGCTGACGACATCGCGACCGCCCACAAGCTGGCCCACGCCTGCGACCCGGTCTCCGCGTTCGGTGGCGTGATCGCCTCCAACCGTCCGGTGTCGGTCGAGATGGCCAAGCAGGTCGCCGACGTCTTCACCGAGGTCATCGTGGCCCCGGGATACGAGGACGGCGCCGTGGAGATCCTTGCACGCAAGAAGAACATCCGGATCCTGGTCTGCGGCACCGAGAACGCGACCGACCTGGAGACCCGTCCGGTCTCCGGCGGTCTGCTGGTCCAGGAGGCCGACCGCTTCCAGGCCGAGGGCGACGACCCGGCCAACTGGACGCTGGCCACCGGCGAGGCCGCCGACGAGGCCACCCTGGCCGACCTGGCGTTCGCCTGGAAGGCCGTGCGCGCTGCCAAGTCCAACGCCATCCTGCTCGCCAAGGACGGCGGTTCGGTGGGCATCGGCATGGGTCAGGTCAACCGCGTCGACTCCTGCAAGCTGGCCGTCGAGCGCGCCAACTCCCTGGCCGAGGACGGCAGCGAGCGGGCTCGCGGCGCGGTTGCTGCCTCCGACGCCTTCTTCCCGTTCGAGGACGGCCCGCAGATCCTGATCAATGCCGGCGTGAAGGCCATCGTCCAGCCGGGTGGTTCGGTGCGTGACGCGCTCACGATCGAGGCCTGCCAGGCCGCCGGCGTGACGATGTACTTCACCGGCACCCGCCACTTCTTCCACTGACGAGAGCCGCCGGGGAGGGCGCCTCGCGGCGTTCTCCCCGCCTCACGGGTCGCTTCGCTCCAGGACCCGCTTCCCTCGTCGGCCTTGCCAGGGATCCCGCCCGACGACTCTCGCGACATTCAAGGATGGAACTCATGACTGCACGCAAGCTCGACGGCACCGCCACCGCGGCCGCGATCAAGGAGGAGCTGCGCGGACGCATCGCCACGCTCAAGGAGCAGGGCATCACCCCGGGCCTGGGCACGATCCTGGTCGGCGACGACCCGGGTTCGCGCTGGTACGTGGGCGGCAAGCACAAGGACTGCGCCGAGGTCGGCATCGAGTCGATCCGCATCGACCTGCCCGAGACGGCCACGCAGGCCGAGATCGAGGACGCGGTCCGTCAGCTGAACGAGGACCCGGCCTGCCCCGGCTACATCGTCCAGCTGCCGCTGCCCAAGGGCCGTGACGAGAACCGCGTCCTGGGCCTGATCGACCCGGCCAAGGACGCCGACGGCCTGCACCCGACGAACCTCGGGTGGCTGGTGCTCGGCAACGAGGCCCCGCTCCCGTGCACCCCGTACGGCATCGTCGAGCTGCTGCGTCGCCACGACGTCGCCATCAACGGCGCCGAGGTCGTGGTGGTCGGTCGTGGCGTCACCGTGGGTCGCCCGCTCGGCCTGCTGCTCACCCGTCGCTCGGAGAACGCCACGGTCACGCTGTGCCACACCGGCACGGTCGACCTGGCCGCCCACGTCCGCAAGGCCGACATCGTCGTGGCCGCCGCGGGCGTGCCCGGCATCATCACCGGCGACATGGTCAAGCCCGGCGCCGCGCTGCTCGACGTGGGCGTGAGCCGCGTCGACGGCAAGATCGCCGGCGACCTGGCCGCGGACGTCTGGGAGACCGCTGGATGGGTCTCCCCGAACCCCGGTGGGGTGGGCCCGATGACCCGCGCCATGCTGCTGGCCAACGTGGTGCAGATCGCCGAGAAGCAGGCCGCGCAGCGCGCCGCCGACGCCTGATCCGCGCCCCTGCAGCAGACTGTTCACCATGCATGACGTGACCGACCTCCCTGACGACCCCTCCAACGGGGACGACGGGGAGGTCGTGTCCGTCCCGCAGCCCGATGCGGGGCAGGAACCCGCTGCAGATCCGGCCAAGGATCCGGGGGCGGGCACGGGCTGGCGCTGGTTCCCCGAGACCATCGGCGGGGTGCTCTACCTGGGCATGCTCGTGGTGGCGCTGACCGCCGTGCTCGTCGTGGTGTTCGGTGACTGGCGGGTGGGCATCCGGATCTTCGCCGGGGTGCTCTTCTCCGGTGCCGGGCTGCGGCTCGTCCTGCCCGCCGGCAAGGTGGGCATGCAGGCCGTCCGGAGCCGGACCGGGGACGTCGGCCTGCACCTGGCGGTGGGGCTGGCGCTGAACCAAGGCGGGT
>JAZQNT010000041.1:0-1620 GCA_045627505.1 Nocardioides sp. | reverse complement strand
GCGGTCCCGGAGGCTAGCGTGGCCGAGGTGGCCGTCCGGCTGCAGGTGAGCACGAGCGAACCAGGGAGGCACCCATGGGTGAGGAATGGAAGCACAAGGCTGAGGAAGGCATGGGCAAGGCCAAGGAGGGCGTCGGAAGCGCCACCGGGCGTGAAGACGTCGAGGCCGAGGGCAAGGACGACCAGCTCAAGGCCCAGGGCAAGCAAGCGGGGGACAAGGCGAAGGACGCCGCCAAGAGCCTCAAGGACAAACTGAGCTGAGGTACCTCCTCCGGTGGGCGGGGTGGTGCGGAAACCCGCCCGCCCCGCCCGCACCGGTTTCACCCCGCGGCAGGCGTCCCACTAGGATTGCTCCTCGGCCCAGCATCCACGACAAGAAGGCGGACGACCGCAGATGGCAACCACCAACGACCTCAAGAACGGCATGGTCCTCAACCTCGAGGGCCAGCTGTGGTCCGTCGTCGAGTTCCAGCACGTGAAGCCGGGCAAGGGCCCCGCTTTCGTCCGTACCAAGCTGAAGAACGTCGAGTCCGGCAAGACCGTCGACAAGACCTTCAACGCGGGCACCAAGGTCGAGACCGCGAACGTCGACAAGCGCACCATGCAGTACCTCTACAACGACGGCAACTCGTACGTCTTCATGGACGTCCAGACGTACGACCAGCTCGAGGTTCCGCCGGAGATCGTGGGCAGCGCCAAGAACTTCATGCTCGAGAACCAGGAGGCGATCGTCGCGACCAACGACGGTCGTGTGCTCTACGTCGAGCTCCCCGCCTCGGTCGAGCTGCTGATCGCCGAGACCGAGCCCGGCCTCCAGGGCGACCGCTCCACCGGCGGCACCAAGCCGGCCACCCTGGAGACCGGTCACGTGATCCAGGTTCCGCTGTTCATGACCAGCGGTGAAAAGGTCAAGGTCGACACCCGCGACTCCTCCTACCTCGGCCGAGTCAAGGGCTGAGCAGGAAGTAGAGGTCCGCGGCCATGGCTGCACGTAGCAAGGCGCGCAAGCGCGCATTGGACATCCTTTTCGCCTCCGAGCTGCGCCGGGAGAACGCTGTCGAGGCGCTCGCCAGCGCGATCGCGGACGGCGACGGTCCGACCAACGCATACACCACGACCCTGGTCGAGGGTGTGACCGAGCACTCGGCTCGCATCGACGAGGTCCTCACCCAGTACGCCCAGGGCTGGTCGCTCGAGCGCATGCCGGCGGTTGACCGCAACGTGCTCCGCATCGGTGTGTACGAGATCCTGTTCGCCGACGACGTCCCGCCCGCCGTGGCGGTGAGCGAGGCGCTGGCCCTGGTCAGCGAGCTGTCGACGGACGACTCTCCGAACTTCGTCAACGGCGTTCTCGGAGCAGTGGCCAAGGACAAGGCCGACCTGGTCTGAGCCGACACGGCCCGTACGAAGAAGCCCCCGACCACACCGGTCGGGGGCTTCTTGTCGTGACGTGAGAACTTCTGTGGTGCTCGGTGCGCTCCGGCTCGAGTGGTCAGGAGCGCCGGTGGGTCGCCAGGGCCACCGCTGACTCAACGAGGTGTTCGCGTGCCTGTTCATCGGTGATCGCCCGCACGCTGGGATTGCCGGGGGAGTGCTCGTGCAGGAGGCCCACCCGCACCAG
>JAZQNT010000040.1:0-2011 GCA_045627505.1 Nocardioides sp. | reverse complement strand
CATCAATTGTCGTTATCCCAGTAAGTATGGTCATGAATTCATTTTCACTCCCGGTAATGCTTAAGCTCGGACTTGTAAAAGGAAGAGTCGGTTTATATACGCCACGCGGCCCAGGCAGCGGCGGCGACGGCCACGACGGCGCTGGCGCCCCACCAGGGCGACGGGGTGCCGGCCTCGGGCAGGGCAGCGAGCAACGGCAGCAGGGGCAGCGGTCCCAGGGTCACGACGGCCGGCGACACGACGGTCCCGACCCCGACCGCGAAGCCGGGTCCGAGCAGGAACGCACTCGTCATCAGGACGGCGTTGGGGGCGAATCCGACGTTGAGCAGGACGAGCTGGAGCGCCTCGGCGCCGGAGAGGCCCAGGCTGTCGACCATCTCCAGGGCCTGCCCCAGGCCCAGTCCGAGCGCACCGACCAGCACCACCAGGCAGACCACCAGCCACCACACCAGCACCCGGCGGGCGGCGACCACCGCGTGGCGCACCACGGGCGGCAGCTGCGAGACCCATCCCGCGGCGCGGCCCGACCCGGTGGCCACGCCAGGGGCGCCGACGCCCAGGACGAGGACGAGCGTCCAGAGCAGGACGCGACCGAGCAGGGGGTCGAAGGTGGGCCCGGAGACCAGGTTGACCACGACCAGGAGGCTGGCGAGGTAGGCGACCCCGAAGCCGAGGAGGGCCGCAGGCACGGTCCAGTCGCGCTCACCGTCGGAGAGTCGGTGGACGTCGGGGCCGTGCGCCCACACCCGCTCCCCCAGGCCCAGCGCGCAGCGCCACACCCACCAGGCCAGGCAGGCGGTCAGGAGCAGCGGCACGACCGTCACGGCGACGCCGTCGACCGTGAAGCCGGAGCCGTGGCCGACCAGCCAGGCCATCGCCCCGTGGCGTACGCCGACGGAGGCGCTGCCGTGCGCGCCGGCGTCGCTGAGGAACCAGGAGGCGACTCCCAGCACGCCCGCCACCACCAGCGGGCCGGCGACCGCGAGGAGCCCGTGCACGATCCCCCACAGCAGGGCGGGACGAGGGCGGCCGGAGGTGGACGCCTCCTGCTCCTGGGGAGTGGGCGTCGAGACGGTCGAGGTGGGAGGAAGTGCGGGAGCCATGACCCGGCCATCATCGCGCGTCGACCCGGTCCAGTCCGGACAGCCACGCCGCCCGCCCACCCGGTACGTCGAAGTGCACGGCGCGGGTGTGCCGCGTACCGTGGTGTACGTCATGGATCAGCCCGAAGAGTTCGACGCCCTCTACAAGGACGTCCGCGACCAGCTCCTCGTCGAGGCCTACGCACTCACCGGAGACCTCGCCGTCTCGCGGACGGCTGTTCGCGACGCCTTCGCCGTGGCCTGGCACCACTGGAACAAGGTGCAGCGGCAGGAGGACAGGATCGGGTGGCTGCGTCCCCACGTGTGGCGTCGGGCTCGCAACCGGCACACCGCCCGTCCGTGGCACCGCGAGCGCAACCTGCCCGACGACGTCGCCGAGACGCTCGAGGCACTCAACGGGCTCTCCCTCCAGCAGCGCAAGGCGCTGGTGCTGACCCACCTCTCCCCCGTGCCGATGGGTCAGCTGGCCCGCGAGATCGGGGTGACCGCCTCCGCCGCCGAGACCCTGGTGGCGAGCGCTGACACCGACTTCGCCCAGGCCCGCGGATGCACCACCGACGAGGTCGGCCTCCGGCTCGAGGGCCTGCGTGGCGTCGCGACAGGACGCTGGCCCCGCTCCACGATCGTGCGCCGCGCCGGGACGACCCGGCGTCGTACGCACGCCATCGCCGGCGTGCTCGCCACCACGGCGCTCGTCGTGGCCAGCGGCACGGTGGTCGCGCAGGGCAGCGACGACGCCGCCGCGCTCTCCGACCAGGGGTTCAGCCGACGCCCCCTGAAGGTCGACACCGTCGCTGAGGTCCCGACCCTGTCGGAGAGCTCCCTGCTCGAGGCCGGCCAGCTGGCACGCGTCAACCGGTCACTCACGTGGTCGGCCGGCGAGACCCACGACAACACCATCGGCGACG
>JAZQNT010000039.1:0-2639 GCA_045627505.1 Nocardioides sp. | reverse complement strand
GAAGGCCCCCGATGCCCCGATCTCCAGGCCCACCTCCGTCTCCAGCGCCGCGCCGGGCAAGGTGAAGGCTGACCAGGCCGCCGTGGCGCCCACCCCACTCGCCTCGGCCGCGGCCAAGAAGGCCGCCAGGCAGGTGCCTTCCGGGCGGCCTTCTTGGCCGCAGCGGAGGCGAGCGGGGTGGGCGCCACGGCGGCCTGGTCAGCCTTCGCCTTGCCCGGCGCGGCACTGGAGACGGAGGTGGGCCTGGAGATCGGGGCGTCGGGGGCCTTCTTCGCGGGACGGGCGAGCACGTCGCCAGCCCTCCGCATCACGGGGGACACCACCTCGGTGACCCGGGGCGGGACCTTCGCGGAGAGCCTGTCCGCGACCTTCTCCATCTCGTCCCGGGCGCTGTCGGTCGCCTCGGTGACCCTCTCCTCCGCGGCCTTGGCGATCTGGGTGCGGGTGGCGTTCACCCTGGAGACGGCACTCCGGGCCGAGGCGACGGCCTGCTGGGGGCCCTCCTGCGAGCGCAACCGTCCCACCAGGGCCTCGCCGCGGTGCGCCAGGTTGCCGTAGGTGGTGGTGAAGGTCTCGAGGCGCGTGGCCACGAAGCCCCTGGTCTTGGCCGGGTAGCCCTTGGCGTCGGTGACGGTCTCGGAGACCTTGCTCTCGATCGCCTCGCGGCGCTCCTTGAGCTCCTTGGTGATCCCGGCGACCGCTCCGGAGACCACCCCGGTGGCCTGGCCCACGAGCGCGCGGGGAGCCAGGTCGATGCCGGCCAGGCCCTTGCGGACCTCCTCCGCGGCCTTCTCCACCGCCTCCTCGGTCTCGGCCTGGGTGTCGTTCGCCTTCTTGCCCGCGTCGGTGACCGCGCCGCGCACGTACTCCACAGCCAGGTCGCCGGCACCGGCGTAGGCGTAGAACGCCCGAGCAGCCTCGGCCTTGAGATCGATCTTCATGTCGGGAACTGCGAACTTGGTGACCATTTCTTCCTCCTCTGTGAGACCTGCCCTCCGCAGGTCGTACGTCTGGGGAGCGCGGCGCGGTGCACCGTCGCTCAGATTGCGCCCTCGGAGCTCGATGGCTCCGGAGCCGCCAACTCGTCCGTGGCGTCCGCCGGGAAGCCCTGGGCCGTCGGGAGCACCTGCCCCGCCGACACTGCCTGGGCCGCGCGGTTCACCGCGACGAACGAGGAGTGGATCTCGAGCAGCGACTGGCGCTGCGCCGGCGTGAGCCGAGGATCGGCCAGGATCGCCGCCTCGACGCCGGTACCGGCGGCAGCCGGGCTGTCGGCACTGATCAGTCCCGCCTGCACGTAGAGCGTCTCGGCGGAGATGCGCAAGGCCTTGGCGAGCTGCTGGAGCACTTCGGCGGACGGCTTGCGCAGGCCGCGCTCGATCTGGCTGAGGTAGGGGTTGGAGACGCCGGCCAGCTCGGCCAGCTGGCGGAGCGACAACTGCGCGGCGAGCCGCTGGTCCTTGAGGTACTCCCCCACCCGGCTCACGCCGGCACCGGCCGCAGCGCCCATCCCGCTGCCCACCCCGGTGACCGCACGCACGCCACCGGTCACCGCACTGACACCAGCGGTGGCGGCGCTCACGCCAGCCCCCACACTGGCCCCCAGGCCAGCTCCCAAACCGGTGGGCACGCGGGAACGGCGAGGCTGCTTGTCGGCGGCGTCGCCCTCGGGGTTGGAATCCTTCGAAGTACTCACACCTTCACTATGCTTGCAATTGCTAGCACGCGCAAGCACCCGGGCTGATTTACTGAGCCTGTCCGCGGGGCTCGCCCGCCGCGCCGCGACCCACGTCGCCCAGCGTCGGGACGTCGGCCCTGTGACATCGGCCCTGTGGCGCGGCAGAGCCGTGGTGCACGCCGAGCATGGACAGTTCGCCCCCCGTAAAGGGAGCGCGTGGAGAATGAGCGCGTGCCCCACGCCCTGCCCCAGCACTGCCCCTCGCCCCGCGAGCTCGACGACCTCGAGCTGCTGCTCAACGGCGGCTACGCCCCGCGCACCACCTACGACGCCGCCGGGGCGCCAGACGCGGTGGTCACGCTGGACCTTCCGGAGACCCTCCGCGGCCAGGACATCGAGCTGGTGGACCCCGAGGGCCTGCCGCTCGCCCGCCTGGCTGCGGACGGCTCGCTGACCGCCCTGTCGCACCCGGCTTTCGGCCCGTTCCGGCGCCTGCAGAAGAAAGACCGCCAAGCCTAATCCGTAAAAAGTCTTTTTTTTCAACATCGACGAACTCTTTCAATCCTTTGAAACGCGTCCCGCTGCGCGCGGAACGAACGCGCCGACAACCGCCTCCTATCCGCGCTTCCCAAGCGGAAGGAACCCAAGCAAAATCGAAAAGTCGACCTGCGACTTCGAGACGATTCTACTTCTGGTTAATCGTCCAAAGGGAGGGCTCGACTCAAGTTAAAAAAACAATTAATTCCCTTTTACTCCTTCTAAGAATCAAACGCGCAAAACTCGTTTCATTCCGTCTTACTTTGTATGGAAAATTTTCGATTTTACGCCGAACAAAAGACGAAAAAAATAAAAATTTCTTGCTTTTACGTCCCGCGCCCGTTATAATGTTGAAGAGGTTCCCTTAAAACAAACGTATGCGTTCACGGAAAGCCGCGTATCAACGATAAGTCGGATCGTAGCC
>JAZQNT010000038.1:0-2023 GCA_045627505.1 Nocardioides sp. | reverse complement strand
GTACGAGGTGGCCTCGCCAGCCTCGGCCTCGGCCTGCTTGGCCTCCGCCTGCTGCTTGACGTGCTGCTCCCAGCGAGCGTGCGCCTTGGCGTACTGCTCCTCCCAGGTCGCGCGCTGCTCGTCGAAGCCCTCGAGCCACTCGCCGGTCTCCGGGTCGAAGCCCTCGGGGTAGACGTAGTTGCCCTGGTCGTCGTACGTGGCAGCCATGCCGTAGAGCGTCGGGTCGAACTCGTCGACGTCGGCGGCAGCGGAGGTCTCGTTGGCCTGCTTGTGGGACAGCGAGATCCGGCGACGCTCGAGGTCGATGTCGATGATCTTGACCATGACGTCGTCGTTGACCTGGACGACCTGCTCCGGGATCTCGACGTGGCGCTCGGCCAGCTCGGAGATGTGGACCAGGCCCTCGATGCCCTCCTCGACACGGACGAACGAACCGAACGGCACCAGCTTGGTGACCTTACCGGGAACGATCTGACCGATCTGGTGGGTGCGAGCGAAGTGCTGCCACGGGTCTTCCTGGGTCGCCTTCAGCGACAGGGAGACGCGCTCGCGGTCCATGTCGACGTCGAGGACCTCGACGGTGACCTCGTCACCCACGGTGACGACCTCGGACGGGTGGTCGATGTGCTTCCAGGACAGCTCCGAGACGTGGACGAGACCGTCGACGCCACCCAGGTCCACGAAGGCACCGAAGTTGACGATCGAGGACACGACACCCTTGCGGATCTGGCCCTTCTGGAGCTGGGTGAGGAAGCCGTGGCGAACCTCGGACTGGGTCTGCTCGAGCCAGGCACGGCGCGACAGGACCACGTTGTTGCGGTTCTTGTCGAGCTCGATGATCTTGGCCTCGAGGGTCTGACCCACGTAGGGCTGCAGGTCGCGGACGCGACGCATCTCGACCAAGGAGGCGGGCAGGAAGCCGCGGAGGCCGATGTCCAGGATGAGACCACCCTTGACGACCTCGATGACGGTGCCCTCGACGACGCCGTCCTCTTCCTTGACCTGCTCGATGGTGCCCCAGGCGCGCTCGTACTGGGCGCGCTTCTTGGACAGGATCAGGCGGCCTTCCTTGTCCTCCTTCTGGAGGACCAGGGCCTCGACCTTGTCACCGATGGCGACGACCTCGGCCGGGTCCACGTCGTGCTTGATCGAAAGCTCGCGGGACGGGATGACGCCCTCGGTCTTGTAACCGATGTCGAGGAGCACCTCGTCACGGTCGACCTTCACGATGATGCCGTCGACGATGTCGCCGTCGTTGAAGTACTTGATCGTGGCGTCGATCGCCGCGAGGAAGTCCTCTTCAGAACCGATGTCGTTGATCGCGACCTGGGGCGCGTCGTAGTCGGGAAGAGGAATGTTGGTGCTCGTCATAAGGGAGAGTTGTCCTTGATGGATGGATGGAGTCGTGCGGACGCGTCCGTGACCTCTTTTTCCCGACCGCCGCTAGGCGGCGAGAGCGAAGGTTCACTCCGTATGGAACCCAGGCAGATCTCTGACGCAGAGACCCATGCTACGCGTGATCGTCCGCGGGCGTCCAACCGGTCTCCGGGGGCGCGGGCGGGCCAGCGGCTCAGGGGTGGGCGTGCACGTTCCCGGTCTCGGCCACCTGCTTGAGGAACAGGTCGGCGAGATCGACCACCAGGTTGCCTCCCGGACGCACCGCGAGCTCGCACAGGGCGGCCAGATCCGCGCTCCGGGCCAGGTCACGCACCTCCTGCGGATCCCCGCCACGCACGGAGACCCAGCCAGCGAGGACTCCCTCCTCCCATGCCGTGTCGCGGTCGAACCGGAGCAGGTTCCCCAGGTCGGCGTGCGGGTCCCCGGCGTGCGCGTGCTCCCAGTCCACGACGGCCGCCACCTCGAGCTTCTCGTCGAGCACCACGTTCCTGGGGCTGAGGTCGCCGTGCACAAGGCTGGTGCGCCCCACGCCGTCCAGCAGGTCCTGCGCGCGGCGCACGACCACCTCCAGGGCCGCCCGCTGCCCGTCCTCCCAGTCACGCAGTTCCGGGAGCAGACGCTCGAC
>JAZQNT010000037.1:0-9442 GCA_045627505.1 Nocardioides sp. | reverse complement strand
CGAGCGGACCGCCCGGGTGAGCAGCGAGTCGCCGGCCACGATCCTCTACACCTCCGGCACCACCGGGAACCCCAAGGGCGTCGTGCTCACCCACCACAACGTCCTCTACGAGGCCTACTCGACGATGGAGGCCGCCGGGCTGGTGGACGAGCGTCAGGTGCAGGTCTCCTACCTGCCGATGGCGCACATCGCCGCGCGGGTGCTCGACGTCTACGGCCCGACCCTGCTGGGCAACCACCAGTACTGCGTCGGCGACCCCACCCAGCTGGTGGTCACGCTGGGCGAGGTGCACCCCACCGCCTTCTTCGGGGTGCCTCGGGTGTGGGAGAAGATCCAGACCGGGATCCGGGCCAAGCTCGCCGCCGACGACAACCCCGACAACGTGAAGCTGGTCCAGGAGTCGATGGCCGCCGGGTTGGCGTGGGTGCAGGCCCAGGAGACCGGCGGGGTGATGACGCCGGAGATCCAGGCCGCCTACGAGCAGGCCGATGCGGCCATCCTGGGGTTCCTCAAGCTGCTCCTGGGCCTCGACCGGGTGCGCTGGTGCGCCTCGGCCTCCGCCCCGATGCCGGTGGAGACGACGAAGTTCATGGCCGGGCTGGGCCTGAAGGTCTACGACGTCTACGGAATGACCGAGACCTGCGGCGCCGTCACCGTCAACGGTCCGCACGCCTTCCGGATGGGCACGGTGGGACGTCCCACCCCCGGGATGGAGGTCCGGCTGGCCGAGGACGGGGAGATCCTGGTCCGCGGCCCCGTCAACACCCCGGGCTACCAGGCCAGCCCCGAGGCCACCCGGGCGCTCTACGACGAGGACGGGTGGGTGCACACCGGGGACATCGGCACCCTCGACGAGGACGGATTCTTCTCGGTGATCGACCGCAAGAAGGAGCTGATCATCACCTCCAACGGAAAGAACGTCGCGCCGTCCACCATCGAGAACCTGCTCAAGGAGTCGCCGGTGATCGGGCACGCCCTGGCCTACGGCGACGACCGCCCGTACGTGGTGGCGGTGCTGACGCTGGACGGCGAGGTCGCACCGATCGTGGCCGAGCGGATGGGCCTCGAGTTCGCCGACCTGGCCGACCTGGCGTCCCGGCCCGAGATCCTGGCCCTGGCGCAGCAGGGGGTGGACGCGGCCAACGCCCGGCTCTCCCGGCCCGAGCAGGTGAAGGCGTTCGAGCTCATCGGCTCGGAGTGGACGGCCGAGTCCGAGGAGCTCACCCCGTCGCTGAAGCTCAAGCGGCGGGTGGTGCACCGCAAGTACGACGACGTGATCCAGCGGCTCTACGCGCAGGCCGCGGTACCGGAGGCCGAGGTGGCTGAGGCCTGAGGCGTGAGGCACCCGGAGGAGCACAGGGACACTGAGGCCCAGGGACACGTGAGGCACAGGGAAACGTGGGCAGCGGCATGCGCGTCGCCGTCGTGACCGGGGCAGCCGGCCAGATCGGGCGCGCCCTCACCCGGGCCCTGCGTGACGACGCGTGGACGGTCGTCGAGCTGGATCTTCCCGGGACCGTGGCGGAGGCGACGACGTCGCACGGGGTGGACATCACCGACGACGCGGCGGTGCGTCGGGTGTTCGACCAGGTGCTCGCCGACCACGGGCGGATCGACCTGCTCGTCAACAACGCCGGCACCTCGGCGATCTGCGCCTTCACCGACCACGACGTCTCGGTGCACGCCCGGGTGATGGCGGTCAACCACCTGGGCGCGGTCTCGTGCACCCAGGCGGCGCTGCCCGCGCTGGAGGCCAGCGGCGGACGGGTGGTGGTCACCAGCTCGGTGGCCGGGTTCGCCCCGGTGCTCGGACGCCCCGCGTACGTCGCCGCCAAGCACGCCGTCACCGGGCTCTTCACCGCCCTGCGGCCCGAGCTCGCCCGCCGCGGGGTCGGCGTCACCCTGGTCCACCCCACCTTCGTCACCGGTGGCATGGGTGAGGTGGCCGAGCGCACAGGCACCGCCCGGCGCAGCACCACCGGCGAGGAGATCACCCCGGCAGACGTCGCGCGGTCGGTGGTCACCGGCGTCCGTTCCGGTCGTGACCAGGTGCTCGTCGGCCGGACCGCACGGCTCTCCTGGCACCTCAACCGGCTCCTTCCCCGCACCTACGTGAAGATCATGACCAGGAGGCTCGACCAGTGAGCACCAGCAGCCCCTCCCCGCTCACGTGGGCCGTGATCGGCGCCGGGCCCTCCGGCCTGGCCGCCGCCCGCACCCTGCAACGTCGCGGCCTGCCCTGGACCGGGTACGAGGCCGCCCCGGGCGTCGGCGGCCTGTGGGACATCGACTCGCCCCGCTCCACCGTCTACGAGTCGGCGCACCTGATCTCGTCGCGGAGCACCACCGAGTACGCGGAGTACCCGTTCGACGACTCGGTGGCCGACTATCCCTCCCACCGCGAGCTGAAGCAGTACTTCAACGGCTTCGCCGATCACTTCGGGCTGCGCTCGGGCTTCGCCTTCGACACCAAGGTGGTGCGGATCGAGCCCGACGGCGACGAGTGGCTGGTGACGGTCCGCGACGTGGCCGCTGGCCGCGACGAGGAGCAGACCGTGCGGCACGCCGGGGTGCTGGTGGCCAACGGCACCCTGGCCGAGCCGAACGTCCCGCGCTTCCCGGGCACCTTCACCGGCGAGGTGATGCACACGGCCGCCTACAAGAAGGCGAGCCGGTTCGCCGGCAAGCGGGTGCTGGTCATCGGGGCCGGCAACTCCGGCTGCGACATCGCCGTCGACGCGGTGCACCACGCCGAGGCCGTCGACATCTCGGTGCGCCGTGGCTACTACTTCGTGCCCAAGTACCTGCTCGGCAGGCCGGCCGACACCCTGAACCAGGGCAAGCCACTCCCCCCTCGACTCAAGCAGTTCCTCGACTCGCGCCTGCTCAAGCTCTTCACCGGAGACCCGGTGCGTTTCGGCTTCCCGAAGCCCGACCACAAGATCTACGAGTCGCACCCGGTGGTGAACTCCCTGGTCCTGCACCACGTCGGCCACGGCGACATCGGCGTCCGCAAGGACGTCGAGCGGTTCGACGGCGAGGAGGTGGTCTTCGTCGACGGTTCCCGCCGGGCCTACGACCTGGTCGTCCTGGCCACCGGCTACCACCTGCACTACCCGTTCGTCGACCCGAAGCACCTCAACTGGGCCGGCCCGGGCACCGGCACCTCCCCCGACCTGCACCTCAACATCTTCCCCAGTGCCTCACGCAACCTCTTCGTGCTGGGCATGGTCGAAGCTTCCGGCCTGGGCTGGCAGGGCCGCTACGAGCAGGCCGACCTGGTGGCCGCCTACCTGGACGCGCGCCGCCGGCGGCCCGAACGTGCGGCTGCCCTGGACGCGGCGATCGCGGGCCCACGGCCCGACCTCACCGGCGGCTACCGGTACCTGGGCCTCGAGCGGATGTCGTACTACGTCAACAAGGACGCCTACCGCAGGTGCGTGCGCGCGGCCACCGAGGCGCTGGACGCGCCGGAGAAGGGGAACTGATGGGTCCTGAACTCGCCACGCTGCTCCCGGCAGCAGGCCTGTTGCCGATGGCCAGCGACGTCGACGGCATCCGGATCGCGTTCGACGAGTCGTCCCTGACGACGTTGAAGATCGTCATCGGGCTCATCCTGCTGGGCGTCGCGCTCGACACCAAGGTCGAGGACTTCAAGCTGGCCCTGAAGCGTCCCGGCACGATCGCCATCGGCCTGGTCGCGCAGTTCCTGTTCCTGCCCGCGCTCACGTTCCTGCTCACCCTGCTGCTCGACGTCCGTGGTTCGGTGGCGCTGGGCATGATCCTGGTGGCGTGCTGCCCACCCGGCAACGTCTCGAACATCCTCACCCACCGCGCGATGGGCGACGTCGCCCTGTCGGTCTCGATGACCGCGGTGGGCAACGTGCTGTCGATCTTCCTGATGCCCCTCAACGTGGCGTTCTGGGGCAGCCTGCACCCGACCGGAAGGACGGTGCTGGAGGACATCGAGCTCTCGGCGACGGACATGCTGGCCGAGGTGGGTCTGGTGATCGGCGTGCCGTTCGCGGTCGGGATCACCGTTGCCCACTTCTTCCCCACCTTCGCCCGGGGTGCCGGCAAGGTGGTCTCGCCGCTCTCCTTCCTGGGCCTGGGCGCGATCATCGTGGTCGGGGTCGCCAACAACTGGGACATCTTCGTCAACCACATCGGCATCGTCCTGGTGGCGGTCTTCCTGCACGACGCCCTGGCCCTGCTGATCGGCTTCGCCATCGCCAGGGCCACCCGCCTGCCCGAGCGTTCCACCAAGGCGATGACCTTCGAGGTCGGCATCCGCAACGCCGGGCTGGGCCTGCTGCTGGTCTTCACCTACTTCGACGGGCTGGGCGGGATGGCGCTGGTGGCCGCGTGGTGGGGGATCTGGGACATCATCGCCGGGCTGGCCGTTGCCCAGGCGTGGCGGATGCGCACCGCCACCGCGGAGCGTGGCACCGCCGAGCCCGTGGGAGTGTGACGCCGTGACTTCCTCCCCTCCCCCCGCAACCCTCGCCGTTCTGGTCACCGGAGGTTCCGGATTCCTGGGCACCTCGGTGGTGCAGACCCTCGCCGCCCACGGCCACCGGGTGGTCAGCGCCGACCTGCGGTCCCCGACCGTCCCCATCCCCGGCGTCGAGCACGTGGTGATGGACGTGACCGACGCCGAGGAGGTCGACCGGGTCTTCACCGAGGCGGTGGCCGCGGACACCGGCGCGTTCACCGGTCGGGGCATCGACGTGCTGGTCCACCTCGCCTCGATCGTCACCCCGGGCAAGGGCTCCTCGCGGGCGCTCGAGCACGCGGTGGACGTGACCGGTACGCGCAACGTCCTCGAGGCCTGTCTGGCCCACGGCGTTCGACGCGTGGTCGTCTCCTCCTCGGGGGCCGCCTACGGCTACCACCCCGACAACGGCGCTGTGAACGGCGGCTGGCTCACCGAGGACGACCCGGTGCGGGGCAACGTCGAGTTCGCCTACTCCGACCACAAGCGCCAGGTCGAGGAGATGCTCGCCGGGCTGCGGGAGTCCCATCCCGAGCTCGAGCAGGTGGTGCTGCGCATCGGCACCATCCTGGGCGAGCGGGTGGACAACCAGATCACCGCACTCTTCGAGAAACGGCGCCTGATCAAGATCAAGGGGTACGACTCCCCGTTCGTCTTCGTCTGGGACACCGACGTGGTGGGCGCGATCGAGCAGGCGGTCGTCGGGGAGGTCACCGGCGTCTTCAACGTCGCTGGTGACGGCTGCCTGACCGTCGACGAGATCGCCCACCGGCTGGGCAAGGGCACGATCGTCCTGCCCGAGGGGGTGCTGCAGACGGCCCTGCGGGTCGGGCAGCGGCTGGGGATCAGCCGCTACGGACCCGAGCAGACCATGTTCCTTGCCCACCGTCCGGTGCTGGACAACTTCCGGCTCAAGACCGAGCTGGGCTTCGTCCCGGCGAAGACCAGTGCGGAGGCGTTCGACGCCTGGCGGGCCGCGCGTGGGTACTGAGGAACGCCTCGGCATCGCCCGCGGCCGGTGTGCCAGAGGTTGCGGACCGCGTCCGGTGTGCGTCAATGGAGTCATGACCTCTCAGCACGCGAGGGGCCGGCACACCGGACGCCGCGCCACCGCCGCCTCCCTGGTGGCTGCCGCGGTCACTCCCGTGCTCTCGGTGGCGGTCCTGCCTGTCGCCCTGCCGGCCACGGTCCCGTCGGCGTCCGCGCTCTCCTGCATCAACAGCACCGAGGTGGTCTCGCGACCCGGGCACCTGTTCACCGGCCAGCTCGCCGACGTCGAGGACGGCCGGTTCCTGGTCAACACCTTGCAGCAGCGGGCCGGCGACGACGTGCCCGCCCAGGTCTGGCTCGCCGTCGACCTCCTGGGGTGGACGCCGTGGCGCGAGCTCCGGGACGCCGACGAGGTCGAGGGGCAGGGGCTCGCGGACGAGGTGTGGCTCTTCCACTCCGCCGACGAGTGGCGGGTTGACGCCTGCTCCTTCTGGCCTGCCGACGACTTCGCCTCGTACACCCTCGAGGAGGAGGCCCCGCAGGTCTCGACGCTGGTCCCCGAGATGACGGGCGCCAACGGGGTCGCCAGGGCGCCCGAGCCGAGCGAGGGGTCCCGGGACGGTCACACCACCCGAGAGCTCACCACGGCCGCGGTCGGGGGCCTGCTGATCGGGCTGGGGGCACTGATCGCGGGGGTGGCCCTGCGGTTCCCCCGTCGAGCGCTGACCGAGGACCTCCAGCGCGGGTCCGACGAGGCGCACGGGGACGACGCCCCGAAGGCCTGATTCAGTACCTGATTCAGTAGAGGCCGAGCTTGGTGCACGCGCGGGCGGTCTCGCCCTCGCAGATCTGCTCGATCGTGTACACACCGTCGCGCACCACCGTGCCGGCCACCGTCGTGCGGGTCACGGCGGCCGGCTCCAGGATCACCGACGGCACGCCACGGTGGTCGGTGAGTCCCTCGGTCTGCTCGTCGGCCATCAGGTCCACCGCCATGTCCGCGGCGCGCTCGGCCAGGGTGCGGATCTGCTTGTAGACCGTCATACCCTGGGTACCCATCACCACACGGCGCACAGCGGAGAGCTCGGCGTCCTGTCCGGTCACGAACGGCCAGTCGGAGACCTTGAGCTCCCGCAGCGCCTCGACCACTCCAGCGGCCTGGGTGTCGTTGGAGGCGAAGACCGCGTCCACCTCACCGATGCGGTCCCGGTTGTCGAGGACGAACTTCTTCGCCGCGTCCTTGCTCCACGACGACGGGGTGAGGGTGTCGATGACCTCCACGCCGTTCTCCCGCAGGACAGCCTCCGCCTCCCGGGTGATCTCGGTGGCGTTCTCGTCTCCGCGCGCGCCGCTGATGAACAACGCCCGGGAGCCCTTGCCCACGGCCCGGACCAGGGTCGAGGCCATCACCCGTCCGGTGGCGCCGGGGTCGGCCGCGACGTAGCGGGTGGCACCCTCCACGAACCGGTCGTAGGCGATCACCGGGACGTCCGTGTCCGACACCAGCTCGGCGGCCCGCTCGGCGTCCACGGCGTTGAGGACCACCACGTCGGCACCGTCGTCGATCGCCTGCTCGAACTGCTCGGCCTGCGTCTCGGCGCTCTGCCCGGCGTTGTAGGTGAGGTAGCTGCAACCGTCGCAGACCTCCTCCAGCCGCTCGGCGAAGACCGGCTCGTCGACCGAGGTCCAGCGCTCGGCCTGCTCGGAGGCGAGCAGGAAGGCGACCACGGCCTCGTCCGGCCCGAAGCAGGCCTGCAGGCCCAGGGAGGAGAACAGCAGCGTCGCGGCCAGCGCGACCCGTCCACGAATTCCGCGGGGGCGGTGGCCGGCACTCGCGGACTGCACAGGTCGAAGGCTCACCATGGCTCGATCCTGCCAGACGGGGTCGAGTGTCCCGGATCACACCACCCTCACCCCGTCTTTCGCGCCACACCGCTGAGTACCGACGAAGCGGTGCCGACCTCGTCGAACCCGCACCGCGTCCAGCCTCGCTGGCCTAGCCTGTCGCGGTGCGCCCGGAGGGTTCCGGGCCCAGGACATCGACTTCTCGTGGGGGAACACGTGACCGATCAGGACTCCAGACCCTTCACCCGGCACCCGGCCTACGACGCGGGCGGGATCGGGCTGGGGACGGCGACGGGGGCAGCAACGGGGGCAGCACCAGAGGCAGGGCACCCCTCGGGCTGGCCCACCCCTTCCGGAGCGGAGGCGACGGGCGGCGCAGGCCGCGGCGGTCTGCTCGGGGGGATCGGCTCGCTGCTCGCAGTCCTCTCGGTGGGCCTGACGTACGTGGTGCTGCGGTGGGCAGAGGACGCCGGCACCTGGTTCGTCGTCCTGCAGCTGCTGGTGCTGGCCGTGCTCGCCGGTCTGGCCCTGCTCGCCGGACGCCGAGGAGGCCTGGCCGCCTTCGTCGCGATCGCCCTGCTGCTGCCCTTCACCACCCTGGTGGCGGCCGGGGCCGCCCTCAGCGACCGGGTTGAGGAGGAGTTCGACGGCTGGTTCAGCTCCGGCGGCGGGTTCTTCTCCGACGACCAGGACTCCGACGCGTCGTCCTCCTCGGGCGACGGCTCCGAGCGGGCGAGCAAGAAGCCCGTGGCGCTGGGCGACGAGGTGACGTCGGGCAACTTCGCCGTGGCGGTGAACGACTTCGAGTGCACCGACGTGCTGCCCGAGGCGGCCGAGAACCCCGACTACTTCAGCAGTGAGGATGCCGCGCAGTACCTCGACGCCAAGGCACCCAGGGGCAAGCAGTTCTGCGTCGTGTCGAGCTCGTGGCAGAACACCTCGAAGGAACCCGACAGCGTCGACAGCTGGGACGTCTTCGGCAAGCTGGTGACCGCCGACGGCACGATGTTCGCTCCGGCCACGGACGACACCTCGTACTCCTACCGCCTGACCGAGCAGGCCGGCCACGACAACGGCACCCTGAACCCCGGCGACGGCGCGGAGCTCCGCACGGTCTTCACCGTCAAGGCGGGGCTGGAGTTCACCGACGCGGTGATCGAGTCGTTCGGCGCGGAGACCTCCACGGTCTGGTTCAAGCTGAGGTGACGCGCCTGCGTGCGGCAGGAGGCGGCGCCGCGCCTCAGGCGTCCTGGAGCGTCAGGGCTCCGGCGAAGGCGGTCCGCACCACGTGCACGCAGTCGGCCATGATCCGACGCACCACCTTGAGCTCCTCAGGGGTCCAGCGCAGCGCGTACTCGGTGAGGCCGAAGGCAGCGGGCACGGTGGCCTTGGTCAGTTTGTCGTGACAGGTGTCGGCCATGCTGCCGCCGTCGTTGAAGGGCACCTTGAGCGTGTGGGCCACGTCCGTGGTGAAGTTCCACAGGTCCAGGGCCGACTGGGGCCGGACCGGCGCGCGGTCGTTCTCCAGCCTGCGCTGGGCCGGCTCGAAGTCGATGAGGGTGTTCTCCTCCTCGCTGATGCCCGCATCCCAGTCCACGGGCCATCCGGCGTCGCTCGCGTGCGCCACGGCCCGCTCGACCGAAGGCCAGGTGAGCAGCTGACCCTCGTGCGCAGCGACCACCTCGCGTCCGTCGGGGCCGGGACCCCACCACACGACGGTGTCCGCGCCGTCGAACCTGACCTTCACGGCCTGGCCGAGGGTGGGGAGGACGTCGGGACTGGTGACCGGGGCGGGGGGCATGCCTCCATTCTGCGGGGCGGACCCACACGCGGTCTCCGGAACGGGGCCGCGGAGGGTCCGTGATCCCCGAAGAACGTGTCCGTCCCCCAGGCCCGATTGGGGCTAGGTTGGGGAGATGGCGATGCCACCGTCCTCACCCTCCTCACCGTCCTCACCTGCGCCGGGAGGCCCCGGGCCGGGCGGCTGGCGCCCGGCGGAGTTCCTCTGGGACCTGTCGTGGAGGTGGCTCTGTTCCCCATGAACGCGCATTTCGCAGTTACTATCACCAAAGATATCCCGTTTGCGGCTTTGATGCTTCTGCTTGTATTGTC